>PMIG01000383.1 GCA_003157055.1 Bacteroidales bacterium
ATCAACAACATTGCCAAGAAATATGCAGGGATGTCGGTATTCGGAGGAGTAGGAGAACGGACCCGTGAAGGGAATGACCTGCTGCGTGAAATGATCGAGTCCGGTGTCATCCGGTACGGAAAAAAATTCCTTGAGGATATGGAAAAAGGAGGATGGGACCTTTCAAAAGTCGACATGAACGCATTGAAAGAATCAAAACTTTCTCTAGTATTCGGTCAAATGAACGAACCCCCAGGAGCAAGGGCCAGAGTTGCACTATCCGGGTTATCGGTTGCAGAACATTTCAGGGATGGCGACGGCAAGAGCGGCGGAAGGGATATTCTCTTTTTTATGGACAACGTATTCCGTTTCACTCAGGCCGGCTCTGAAGTATCAGCCCTTCTCGGAAGAATGCCATCAGCCGTAGGTTATCAGCCTACGCTGGCTACCGAAATGGGAATCATGCAGGAACGTATCACATCCACAAAACACGGATCAATCACTTCCGTTCAGGCAGTTTATGTGCCGGCTGATGACCTGACCGACCCGGCGCCGGCAACAACATTTGCCCATCTCGATGCAACCACAGTTCTCAGCCGTAAAATATCAGAGCTTGGGATCTACCCTGCTGTCGATCCTCTTGATTCAACCTCAAGGATACTGACTCCCGACATCGTTGGTGAAGCACATTATAACTGTGCCCAGCGGGTAAAAGAGCTCCTCCAGAGATATAATGAACTTCAGGATATCATCGCAATACTCGGTATGGACGAGCTCTCAGAAGAAGACAAGCTTGTCGTCCACAGGGCAAGAAGAGTACAGAGATTCCTGTCACAGCCATTCCAGGTTGCAGAACAGTTCACCGGCATCAAGGGTGCTCTCGTCTCGATAGAGGATAATATTAAGGGATTTAATATGATTATGGAGGGCAAGGTTGATCAGTATCCTGAAGCCGCATTCATGCTCGTCGGAACTATTGAAGATGCCATCGAGAAAGGCGAAAAGATTCTGGCCCAGTCGAAATAATATATTCCCGGATGAAGATAGAGATTATCACTCCCGATAGAAAGATTTTTGAAGGGGACATCAAATCAATAAGAGTTCCTGGGAAAAAGGGCTCATTTCAGGTATTAAAGGACCATGCTCCCATAATTTCTACCCTCGAGAATGGTCCCGTAATAATGGTCGACCAGCAGGGAAATGAAACAAGATATGAGATAAACGGAGGAGTGATAGAGGTAAAGGCAAATACAATAATCCTCCTTGCCGAATCGGTAAAACAATAATCCTGCGATGACTCCTGATGAATTCCGGAAGCATGCCCATTCTCTTGTGGAATGGATGACCATGTATCTGGAAAATGTCGAAAAATATCCTGTGAAATCGGGAGTCAAGCCCGGAGAGATATTCAATAAAATACCATCATCACCTCCTGAAGAGCCAGAGCCCTTTGAGAATTTCATGTGCGACATGGATGAGATAATCATGCCGGGAATAACCCACTGGCAAAGTCCTGATTTTTTTGCATATTTCCCTGCAAACAGCAGCCCTCCTTCCGTTCTTGCAGAAATGATAACAGCAACTATTGGTGCGCAGTGCATGAACTGGGAAACGTCACCTGCTGCTGCTGAGCTGGAAGAGAAAATGATGATCTGGCTGAGGGAGATGACAGGACTTCCTTCCACCTTCGAAGGAGTTATCCAGGACTCTGCGTCTTCCGCAACTCTTGCAGCTATAATAACAGCAAGGGAAAAAGTCACTTCATTTGCAGTCAACGATGAAGGCTCCGGCTCTGTCGGCAGGCTTAGGGTTTATTGTTCCATACAGGCACACTCATCCGTTGATAAGGCTGTGAAAATTTGCGGCATCGGTATAAAAAATCTGGTGAAAATAGGTGTTAAGGATGATTTTTCCATGGATCCGGCTTTGCTTCAGAAGGCAATAGAAGAAGACAGGGAAAAAGGATTTATTCCATGCTGCATAGTTGCCACAATCGGAACTACAGGAACAACTGCCATTGACCCTTTAAGGGCCATAGGAGAAATCTGCAGCAAAAATGACATATGGCTTCATGTCGATGCCGCCATGGCCGGCACGGCTCTTATTCTGCCCGAATTCAGGTGGATGATCGACGGGAAGGAATATGTCGACAGCCTCCTGTTCAACCCTCATAAGTGGATGTTCACAAATTTCGACTGCACAGCATTCTTCATAAAAGATGCAGGTGCACTCATCAAAACCTTCGAAATATTGCCCGAGTATCTTAAAACCAGGACAAGAGGCATCGTAAATGATTACCGCGACTGGGGAATTCCGCTGGGAAGAAGATTCCGGGCACTTAAGCTTTGGAGCGTGATAAGATCGTATGGGACCGAAGGGCTTCGGAAGAAGATTCGAGAACATATCAGCTTTGCTGCCAGGCTGAAAGAGATGATAATGAAAGAGCCTGACTTTGAGATCCTTGCCCCCGTTGTCATAAACGTTGTATGTTTCAGATATTGCCCGGAAGGGCGCGATGAGAAAGAGCTGAATTCACTGAATGAAAAGCTAAACCACCAGATTAACGACAGCGGCAGGATATATCTTTCTCACACAATGATTAATGGTAAATACTCCCTCAGGATGGTCACCGGTCAGACAAACGTAACGTTCCTCCATGTTGAAAAAGCATGGGAGATTATTAAGGAAAATTCCCGCCGGCCGGGTTAAGATCAGTACTGCGGCCTTCTTCCTATAGTCGTTCCGTTTATATCCATTTTGAACACCATTTCAAAAGCCGGTGTTTCTCCAAACCCTTTCCATGCCGCCTGTACTCCTCCTGAAATCCTGTATGGGATCCTGAATAGATGAAAATCTGCAAGAAGCTCACCGCCGAAGGAACTGAAAATATCCGGTCCGATGGTATGTCTATCTATCGACTGGCTGCCATTCTGTATTTTCAGGTAATAATTGTTGTAACCTCTTCCCCAGTCATAAAATAAGCCGGCCCTGATCCTTGTAAGATAAAGAATTGAGGAGATACTTAAGTCAGGGTAAAAGAGAGGAGCTTCATAATCGACCGACATAAAATCAAGCTTGCTGGAAATAATATTTAAATAGCTTCGTGGAAAATCGATTCTGTTATCAGAAAGATACCCGGCAAAACTCTGATGCTCTTTTTCAAACCTGAGCTTTATGCTATTATTGCGAAAAATTCCAGGGAAGTAAAAAGCAGTTTTTAAGTAAATGTCAGGTCCAAAAAAGCTTTTGTCGAAGGGCCATGAGATATATGAAAAATCGATAAGCTGAGCCCACCTTGGATAGATATCGCGGTAGGCTGACTTGTAATAATTGTAGAAATAGAACCTCCCGGCTAACTGTATTTGTCCAACATCATATCCTGAGCTTTTGCTGATGAATATATATTTATTCTGATAATTTGAGGAACCGGCAAAATAAACGAACTGTGAGAAGCTTCCGGTATTGAAATTAAGGGGGAGTGAAAGTGTATTTACGAAATGGTATCCATTCACTGTTGATGACGGTTGCGGATCGGAACTGTTCTTATAGATAACAGGTTCGCTTCCATAATCGAGCTGTGACTGCAACACAGGATACCATCCGCTCCAGGTAATGTTGGTGTGAATCATATTCCTCTTTTCAGCAGAGTATTCATATCCCGCAGTAGCAGTGAGAGTGCTCAGTACGTTTTGCGAAAGCAGAGTGATGCCCGGACGCAGAGTCTGAGAGTTCGATTCGATAGCATTTATATCAGTATAGAATGGCATCCAGCTGTGGATGTTGAAGAGATGCTGCCACTTCCGGTATGGCTGCGGCGTATAATCTTTTACAGTATCTTGCTGTTGTGCCGGCTTGATGTCAAACCTGTCGGCAAGGAAAGAGCTTCGCTTTTCTGAAAAGTAAGCTTCCTTTTCTTTTCCCGGCAGAAAGGCCATGCATATGTTGTTGCCAGCCGAAGTGTAATCATTGAATATTATTTCTGATCCGTTAACAATCATATTGTTAGCTCCGAACCTTGAATTTATGATCTCAATCAACTTTCCTCCGGGTGTCAGCAGGAACCCGTTTTCCACTCCCGAAACAGAGCTGGTGAAAAACAGGGAATCATTCCTTGACTGAGCAGACTGAAGATCATTTCTTCCTGCTTCAACCAGGATATTCCATATGTTTTCCGCCGGAGAATATGACATAATCCCTTCGCCTGCATCTGTCAAGAAAATAACAGTGATCTTTTTCCCGTCATCCGACCATCGGGGTTGCTGGATTGAAGCATTTCCCGGAACGGCGATGCTCTTCTGAAAAGTTCCGTCGTAAGCACTAAGGAATACCAGGCTGTTCTTATTGTCATAGGTGTTTTCGACAGCTGCGATCAAGCTTCCGTCGGGAGATACTGAAACTGCCATATACCTTGATCTGTGGGTCAGCTGCTTTGTTATACCTGTCTTTAGGTTTTTAAGTTTTATTACAGAGTACTCGCGGTTCGCCCAGCGCGGATCAACGGTTGTTTCAACCCATACGATAATGCCATTCCCGTACGATATGAAATAGGGATAAATATTTCCCGGAACATGGATTCTCTTTTCTGTTTTTAATGAAGGGTTGATTAGCACGAATGACGGTGGATCAGTCAGGGATGTTTTTACGGCAATGATCGAGTCTTTTCCTGCAAAAACGGGAGAGTTATAGTTGATGTACTGCTTCTTTTTATCAGGGTTCACAGGCATATAGGGCTGCGCTCCGCTGGCTGCAATATCCTTTTGCCATTGATTCTTCAGTACATCAAAAGTCTGATCATAAAGCATCCTTTTCGTCAGGCCGCTATTCCTTCTGAGGCATATATTGACAGGGTTCAGAGTAAAGGGCTCGCTGGCGGTAAAGGCCAGGATTCTGTTCCAGAGATTCAGGTCAGTTGAGGCGAACGACCATGCGACCATCTGATAGCCGTACTGGTAATAATCGGGAGTATAATCCCTGAATGAGCCGCAAACCATTTTGTCGTACCTGAAAACATGCTCTTTTTCAACGGCAATTGCCTTGAGAGTTTTTTGGAAATCAGGGCTTCGTCCCCTTCCTGATTCGGAGAGGATGCTCTCAGAGAACACCGCATCGCCCTCCATGAACCATAAAGGCAGCATTAAAGCAAGCGCCCCTGTTATCTGTTGGCCAAAAAAATATGAAAGAAATTTTGAGGTTCCTGTATTCAGCGACTTCATTTGCATTACGTGTGCCAGCTCATGAAGGGTAAGCTGGCTTTTTGTATCGAGGGGAATCGTATTCTGTTCCGGGGTAGGGAATATCTCCATCCGTTTCGGAGCCCAGGCTACATATCCGTTGGATTCGACCGTAAAACTATGAATGACAACAGGCAGCCTGAATTTCATTTCAGGGAAGAGGCTTGCGAGAGCTGAATTTGCCTTATCGAGCGATTTTGCAAATTCGATACCCTCTTTCCCGTATTTCTCAGGATAAATTACAGTGAACTTTCCAGTCTTTACCTGCATCCACTTGAGATTTGCAGGATCCTGCCCCGTTTCATAATACTGCGCGTTTATGATGACAGGTGATAATAATAAAATAATCAGTAGGATTGTATTGCAGATTTTCATATTGCCAATAAAGCTCAAAAATAGCTAAAAATGTAAGGTTGCAGCAGGAGTTTATGATTTGAAAAAAATAATTACTTTCGTCACTTGGTCTTTTATCTCAGCTCTTTTGTAAAACGAGTGTTACAATGAAAAAGTACAAGGCGATAAATAATATAACAGGATGGGTGGTTTTTGCAGTAGCGGCAGTCACTTATCTCATGACCATCGAACCAACAGCCAGTCTGTGGGACTGCGGCGAATTCATTGCCTCCGGTTATAAGCTCGAAGTGGGCCATCCTCCGGGAAACCCGGTCTTCATGGTAATGGCAAATTTCTTTTCTCATTTAGCCGGAGGGAATGTTTCAAAAATAGCTCCCATGGTCAACTCCATGTCGGCTCTTGCCAGCGCCTTTACTATTCTCTTTCTTTTCTGGACCATCACTCATCTTGCAAGGAAGATTCTCATAAAAAACGAAGAGAGCTTCACAACTGCACGAATTATTGCAGTGATGGGAGCCGGAGTCGTGGGAGCACTTGCGTATACGTTTTCAGATTCGTTCTGGTTTTCGGCGGTAGAGGGTGAAGTATATGCTTCATCGGCATTTTTTACGGCACTGGTATTTTGGGCTATACTGAAATGGGAAGACTATGCGGATGAAAAATATGCCGACAGGTGGATCGTCCTCATCGCCTTTCTTATTGGTCTTTCTATAGGCGTTCACCTACTTAATCTGCTGACTATTCCTGCAATGGGATTTGTTTATTATTTCAGAAAATTTGAATTTTCCTGGAAAGGATTTGCCATTTCTCTTGCAGTCTCTTTCGTCATGCTTGCCCTGCTGATGTGGGGAATTATGCCTGGGGTTGTGGCTATCTCCTCAAAATTTGATCTTTTCTTTGTAAACTCGCTTCATCTTCCGCCCAATTCAGGAATGATCTTTCACATTTTAATTATGGCATTTCTGCTTGTTGCAGCAATAAAATTCTCGCGCAATTCTGAGAACAATGCAAAGAACGGGCTTCTGGCTATTGCTGCTCTTTTCTTTACAGGCATATGGGTCGTCTCGGGTTCAGCTATTGTAAATATTCTGGTACTTGCAGCTGTTGCTGGCGCAATATGGTTTTACATAGCGAAGAACAGAGTTGTGCTGAGTACGATGCTCACTTCAATACTTGTTATAATGATCGGGTATTCATCCATGGCCATTATTGTCATCAGATCGTCGGCTTCTACTCCGCTTAATGAAGACAATCCCAGCAACCCCTTTACGCTTCTCTATTTCATTAACAGGGAACAATATGGCGAAAGACCGCTTTTCAGGGGACAATATTATAATGCTCCGGTGCTTGATTATAAGGACGGCAAGGCAGTATATGCACTTGAAAAGGGTAAATATGTGATCACGCATCATAACCTTGAAAGAGTATATGATGAGAGATTTTTCACTCTCTTTCCAAGAATGTGGAGCGATCAGTCCGATCATATTGAGGCTTATAAACAATGGGGAGGAACAAACGGTATACCTCTTCAGGTTACAGACCAGTCAGGCAAGAAGTCAATTTTAAAGAAACCACGGTTCACCGAAAACCTGAGGTTTATGTTCAAATACCAGTTTAATTATATGTATTTCAGGTATTTCATGTGGAACTTTGCCGGTAAGCAGAATGACACACAGGGAACGGGTGGCGCAATAAACGGTAACTGGATTACCGGAATAAACTTCATCGATACACCCAGGGTTGGGACACCTGATTTACCGTTTGATCAGAGAAATGATCCTTCAAGGAACAGATACTTCCTGCTACCTATGCTTCTCGGGCTTGCCGGGCTTTTCTACCATGTAAACAGGGATAGTAAAAACTGGTGGATAATCGCACTGCTTTTTATAATGACGGGTATTGCTATCGTCTTTTACCTTAACCAGTATCCCAACCAGCCAAGGGAAAGGGATTATGCATATGCAGGATCATTTTATTTCTTTTCTGTCTGGATAGGTCTTGGTGTACTCTTCCTTTTTGAGCTCCTTTCAAAACTGACCGGAGAGAAAATGGCAGCACCGGTTGCAGGCCTGCTTTCATTCCTTGCGGTACCGGTAATAATGGGATCGCAAAACTGGCACGACCACGACAGGTCAGGACGTTACCTGACACGCGATGTGGCATTCAATTACCTTGAATCGTGCGCACCAAACTCAATTCTTTTTACAAACGGCGACAACGATACCTTCCCTCTCTGGTATGCACAGGAGGTCGAAGGGAAAAGAACAGACATAAGGGTTTGCAACCTGATGCTTCTCAATACAGACTGGTATATCGACCAGATGAAACGTAAGACTTACGGATCGGATCCTCTTCCTGTTACTCTTCCAACCAAAAAATATTACGACGGAATTAATAATCAGACTTTTATTATTGAAAAGACAAAGGATCCTGTCGATATAAAGACAGTAATCGATTGGGTGAATAGCGATAACAAAGGCACCAAGGTTCAGGTTTCGCCGACTGAAATTCTTGACATAATTCCGACAAGGACAATAAGAATCCCGGTCGATGCAAGAAAGGTTATTGCCTCGGGTGCAGTCAAACCTGAGGATTCGGCAAAGATTGTTCCTTA
>PMIG01000275.1 GCA_003157055.1 Bacteroidales bacterium
GATCGTTGAAGCAGGACAGGAGCTTACAGAAGACCTGGCTAAGAAAATTGAAGATTCTCCTATTGAGCAGGTTGAGATCCGTTCGGTGCTTACCTGCGAATCCAAGAAAGGCGTTTGTGCAAAATGCTACGGACGAAACCTGGCAACCGGACAGATGGTTCAGAAAGGTGAGGCCACAGGTGTAATTGCAGCCCAGAGTATTGGTGAGCCAGGAACACAGCTTACACTTCGTACATTCCACGTCGGCGGTACAGCTTCAAACATTATGACTGAATCGAGACTTGTTGCTCGATATGCAGGTATTGCTGAGATTGAAGAAATAAGATCAGTTCCCAAAAAGGATCCTGAAAAAGGTGATATAGATATAGTTATAGGCCGTCTGGCTGAACTCAGGATTATCGACAAGAAGACCGGGATTGCCCTTACGACACATACAATTCCTTATGGATCAAAGCTTTATGTAAAACCAGGGCAGGAAATTGAAAAGGGTAAGCTCATCTGCGAATGGGATCCGTTCAACGCTGTCATTATAGCAGAACTGGGAGGAAAGGTCGGATACGATTACCTGATTGAGGGTGTTACCTTCCGTGAGGAATCCGATGAGCAGACAGGCTTCAAGGAAAAAGTAATAATTGAGAGCAGAGATAAGACCAAGAACCCGGCAATAAAGATACTTGCACCCAAGGGAGGAGAGGAATTGAAACTTTATAACCTTCCTGTCGGAGCGCACCTTGTAGTTGAAATAAACAAAATTGTCGAGGCCGGCGAAGTGCTTGCAAAGATTCCGCGTGCTATCGGCAAATCGGGTGATATAACCGGTGGTCTTCCAAGAGTTACCGAGCTCTTTGAAGCCCGTAACCCCTCGAACCCGGCAATCGTTTCCGAGATCGACGGCGAAGTAACATTTGGCAAGATAAAGAGAGGAAACAGGGAAATATCTATCAAATCGAAAACCGATGAGGTTAAGAAATACCTGGTGCCCCTTTCAAAACAGATACTTGTTCAGGAAAATGATTATGTGAAAGCCGGTATTGCGCTTTCTGACGGTGCTATAACACCTTCTGATATTCTTGCCATAAAGGGCCCGACAAAGGTCCAGGAATATATCGTAAACGAGATCCAGGAAGTATATCGTCTGCAGGGTGTGAAGATCAACGACAAGCATTTCGAAATCATTGTCAGGCAGATGATGCGCAAGGTCGAGATAGTTGATCCTGGTGATACTAAATTCCTTGAACGTCAGGTAGTTGATAAACTTGAATTCATGGATGAGAATGACTGGATCTATGGCAAAAAGGTAATTATCGATAGCGGGGATTCCCAGGCATTACGCCCGGGAATGATTATTACAGCACGTAAACTTAGAGATGAGAATTCAGGTCTAAAGCGAAAGGACCTGAAAATTGTCGATTCACGCGACGCTATTCCTGCAACCTCAAGCCAGGTGTTACAGGGAATTACAAGGGCTGCACTTCAGACCAATAGTTTCTTCTCTGCAGCNNAAGGAAAACGTCATTGTTGGCCACCTTATTCCTGCAGGTACCGGGCAGCGTGAATACAACAGCATTATAGTTGGTTCACTTGAAGAATATGAGAATCTTGTGGGTGCCGACAATGAGTCAGTTGCAATTGAAGCTGAAGCAGATTCGGAAAAATGATAATATTCTGAAAAGATGACAGATCCAAAAGACCAGAACCAGTTCAATATTGAACTAAATGAGGAAGTTGCACAAGGAATTTACTCAAACCTTGCAGTAATAAATCATTCGGCCGCTGAATTCGTGATTGATTTCATACGGATTGTACCAGGTATGCCCAAGCCTCATGCCAGGGTAATGTCCAGGATAATCCTTACTCCTGAGCATACGAAAAGACTTGTAGCAGCCCTGAGCGATAATATTGACAAATACGAATCAGTTTTTGGCCCCATTAAGGAAGCCAAAGATCCGGGACCAATAATGCCACTTACTTTCGGAGGTCCTGCAGCACAAGCTTAAAATGCCATAAACTCTAGTATTCAAGCCGTCAGAAAATGTTTTGACGGCTTTATTTTTGTAATGAATGAAATAAAACCTTACTTTGCATGTTAGTAAAGTATAATTCTTTTACAGAATAGTTAAGATGGGATATAAAATCAGAAAGCTGCTTGTGGTATTGATTATACTTCTGCCGGTTGTTTCATACACCGGCTGTAAAAAACAAGCAAGGTGTGGTTGTAGCGGGGATGTCCTTTATTCGATCACTGATCAGATATTTGACCATTCTTCGATCCACTATAACGCATCTGGGACCAATGCTTACTTTCTCATTTATTCAGGTTATTACTATGATACCTACTATTTCTGTAACCCCAGTGAGATGTTTGCCGCATATAATAGCATAAACAGCAACGATCAGGTAAAATTATCAGGTGACCTGTATTGGGACTGCAGCTATGTGTCACAGGCCAGCCAGTCAAATTCCTATCAACAGTCTTATTATAAGGTTTATAATATAAAAGTTACCAAGATTCAATCATCCCTATATGGGAAAAAGTAAGTCTCTGCATGGATCATTATAGCATATCCTTTGCAGGTGCCGGAAGAGTTGCCGGTGCTCTCTGCAGGGAAATGTTTCGTGCTGGTTTCAAAATCCTCCAGATTGTTTCAGAAAATGATGCTAATGGCAGACTAACGGCCCGTTCATGCGGGGCTGAGTGGTCATCCGTTCTGGATTTCTATGATTCAAACGATATAATAATTGTTGCAGTGCCTGACCATAGGCTGAAAGAGGTTTTATCTGAAATCAGGTGTTCTTCCAGAACTATAATTGTGCATACCGCAGGAAGCTGCGGACTTGAAGTGTTCCCCACCCGGCTTGAGAAAACGGGAGTCTTTTACCCGCTGCAGACATTTTCAAAAGGAAGAAAAGTAAGCTTAAGGGACCTTCCTTTTCTTATTGAAGCAAAAGATGAATCTACATGCCAGACGCTGGTTAATCTGGCTGGATCTTTGGGAGGGAAGGCATTCTTTGCTGATAGTGAGCGCAGGAAGCTCCTGCATGTTTCCGCTGTCTTTGTAAATAATTTCACAAACTTTATGCTCACTGAAGGAATAGAAATTGCTTCAGGAGCCGGATTCTCTCCCGAAATACTTGAGCCACTGATCAGGGAGACTATTTCAAAGGCTCTTGAAAACGGCCCTTCTTCTTCTCAAACCGGACCAGCAATCCGAAACGATTTTGATACTATTGAAAAGCATATGGAATTACTATCTTTCTCTCCTGATTTGCAGAAATTGTACAGTGAAGTAACACAGTCAATATTAGAACATTACAAAACAAGTTCATAATGGCAAATTTCAAAGAAGACCTTATAAGCATCAAGGCATTTGTTTTTGACATTGACGGTGTCCTGTCACTTCAGACAATCGGCCTGAATGCTTTTGGAGTCCCAAACCGGACAGTAAACCTGAGGGATGGTTACGCTCTGCAGCTTGCCGTTAAAAAGGGTTACCATATCGGGATCATTTCAGGTAGCAATTCAAAGGAGTACCTGAAAAGGCTTAAGCTTCTTGGAATAACCAGCATTTACCTCAATAGCAAGTCAAAGCTTGATCATTATCTTAATTTTAAAAATAAATTCAGTCTGAGTGATTCTGAAATACTCTTTATGGGTGATGACATTCCCGATTTTGAGGTGATGAAAGTTGCCGGTGTTCCGGTCTGTCCTTCAGATGCTGACAGTGAGATTAAACAGATTTCATTATATATTTCCGATAAAAAAGGTGGAGAAGGGTGCGTGAGGGACGTGATTGAACAGGTTCTTCGCCTTCATAACAACTGGATGGATTCAGACGCTTTTACTTGGTGATATGAGAGGATTTCTTCAACTTATCAGGTGGCAAAACCTAATCATTGTGGTTCTTACAATGGTTATGATGAGATATTTTATTATTGAGCCNNCACAGTATTCATTACTGCTGGAGGTTATGTCATTAATGATTATTTCGATATAAAGACTGATCTTATAAACAGGGGAGAAGTAATTGTCGGGACAAAGGTACCCAGGCGCCTTGCCATGATGTGGCATTCCATTTTCAATATCGCAGGCGTTGCAGGCGGCTTTTATATATCCTGGAAATCCGGATATTTCTGGATGGGAATTCTATTTATCATTGTATCAGGATTGCTTTATTTTTATTCTGCCAGCTATAAGCGGCAATTCCTTATTGGAAACCTAATAGTTGCGTTACTTACCGCAATGGTTCCGCTTCTTGTTATTCTCTATGAGTGGCCTGCATTGTACCGATATTACTCTGTAAATGCCGATTCTGTACCAAGCCTCTCTTTTTTGTTTTACTGGGTGAGCGGATTCGCATTGTTTGCATTCTTGACAACCCTTGCCCGCGAAATAATTAAGGATATTGAAGACTTCGAAGGTGATCTTGCCTATGGNNTAATCAAAGATATTGAAGACTTCGAGGGAGATCTTGCTTATGGCCGCAATACAATGCCGGTCGTTATGGGAACAATTGCATCGAAAATAGTTGCTGTAATCCTTATAATTATAACAATAGCCTCACTTTATTCTGTATGGTTTTTCTTCATAAATGATAAAATCACCCTTATCTATGTTTCGGCAGCCATTGTTCTGCCACTACTTTATGTCATTTTCCAACTGTCCATCAGCAAAACCAGGCTACAAATTCATAGTGCCAGCAGCCTGATGAAGATCATAATGCTTGCCGGCATTCTCTATTCAGTGGTTGTCAAGGTAATTATTTCATTGAAACTTGTCGGCTAATGATCACAATATTTGATAAATACAGGATAATCCTGGCTTCCCGCTCGCCAAGGCGCCAGCAACTGTTAAGAGATCTTGGACTGACATTCGATGTGGTTGAAATGGATTATGATGAGACATTTCCTGATAATCTGCAAGGTAAAGAAGCAGCAATTTATCTTGCAAAGGGAAAATCCAGCTCATTCAGGAAAACAATAGCTGACAATGAGATTGTTATTACAGCTGATACCATCGTCTGGTGCAATAACCGAGCCTTTGGAAAACCGACCGATTACCATGATGCCCGGCATATGATACGGGAACTTTCCGGGAATACGCATGAAGTTATAACCGGAGTTAACCTGCTCTCTTCTGAAAAGGAAGTTGCATTCTGTGAATCAACAAAAGTGACTTTTGAAAAGCTCTCCGACAAAGAGATTGATTTTTACATTAATAAATTTAAGCCTTTTGATAAAGCCGGAGCGTATGGGATACAGGAATGGATAGGGATCGCTGCATGCAGAAGCATTGAAGGCTCATACTTTAACGTTGTTGGACTGCCGGTACAAAGGGTTTATGCCGAGTTGCGAAATCTGGTAAGGCAACTGGAAAATATTAAAAAATAAAATAAATCTCCCTGCCCCGATCGCCTCAACAAGAAGCTTGAGGCAATAATATGAATCATTGCTTCGCCCTGAAAGGAGCTTTGTAACAACGATTCCATTTTTTGTTGTGCAGCTCTTAGTCCTACGGCTTTATTTTTTCAGTTTTGAGGCTGCTTTTACCAGGTTTTCTCTAACTCTGAATTTAATGATCCTTTTGATCAGATTAACGGGTAGTGGTTTGTTGTACGGAAACTGAACCGTTCCTTTTGAGGTCTGATACTGTTCCAGTTCGCTTTTGAAAGCTTCAATTGCCGATTTTAAAGGATAGAAGCCCATGTGGTTGGTATGAGCAGCAAAATAAACCAGCATCCCTTTAAGCTTATATGAAGGCATTTGGTAGCTGATCTTCTCCTGTGCTTCCGGAGCTGCCTGCCTGATAGCTGCTCTGATCTTCTCGAGCATAATGCGGATATTCTCAGGATACATCGCAATATACTCATCAACATTACCCGGGATATTCATTTTGTTCATGATACTATTCAAAAAAGAAACTGTCTTTATTACTTAAATTATTTCATCGGTAATAGCTAAAGCATTATAAATTACTTAAACAGGTACCAGGGGCGTATGTTCAGAAAAAATTAGTTTTCCACCAGGTATTAATACCTCTTATAAAGTAATATAAAATTATTATATAATGTTCATTAAAAGTTAAATCTGAGTTTAGGGAGTAAAAAATTGTTTATTTTCACAATAAATATCCGATAAAATGAAAATTGTTGCCGATGATAAGATACCGTTTTTAAAAGGAGTTCTTGAGCCTTATGCTGAGGTTGTATACCTGCCTGGTAATAAGATAAGCAGGAAAGACATTCTGGATGCCGACTCTCTTCTTATCCGGACCAGAACAAAATGCACCGAGTCTCTGCTGAAAGATACTGGAGTCCGTTTTATAGGAACGGCAACAATTGGTTTTGATCATATCGACACCCAGTTTTGCGAGAAGAATAAAATAATGTGGACCAATGCTCCCGGGTGTAATTCAGTATCCGTGCAGCAGTATATGGCTGCTGCGATGCTTAAACTGGCATCTGAATTCCGTTTTAATCTTGCCGGTAAAAAATTGGGTATCATTGGTGTGGGAAATGTGGGGTCAAGAGTCGAGAAGCTGGCAAAACTTTTAGGTATTAATGTATTGCTTAATGATCCGCCGAGAGCCA
The DNA here is from genome assembly GCA_003157055.1 of Bacteroidales bacterium. Taxonomy (GTDB): domain Bacteria; phylum Bacteroidota; class Bacteroidia; order Bacteroidales; family VadinHA17; genus LD21. Next base: position 6,588 of record PMIG01000275.1, read on the forward strand.
GAAAAGAGGGTGACAAGAATTTTGTGTCGCTCGGAGAAATATTATACAATTCAGATATTGTGACACTTCATGTCCCCCTTAATATTGTTGGCGAAGACAGCACATATCATCTTTTCGATGATAAAACATTCAAAAAGATGAAAAAGGGGACATGGTTTATCAATACATCCAGGGGAGAGGTGGTTATGACACAGTGCCTTAAAAAGGCACTTGATTCAGGTAAGTTTGGAGGAGCCATTTTAGATGTATGGGAACATGAACCGGATATCGACATCGACCTGATGGCAAAGACATTTCTTTCAACTCCTCATATTGCAGGCTATTCTACAGATGGAAAGGCAAAAGGGACTTCAATTATAGTCAATGCGTTATGCCACCAATTTAATTTACCTCTGAAAGAATGGTTCCCTCAGAATATCCCCGAACCGGAAATACCTGAGATTCATATTGATGGGAAAGGTAAAACCGATGAGGCTGTGATATTGGAAGCTGTCCTGCATACTTATAATATAGATGAGGACAATATTAGTCTCAGGTTCTCACCGTCTGATTTTGAAAAACAGAGGGGAGATTACAGGGTGCGGCGCGAATTCGCGGCATTCAATGTCAGCCTGACTCATGGCTCAAATCAGGCAAGGAAGGTTCTGGAAGGGCTGGGATTCAGAATAATCTGATCATACAGTTACTGTCTCCCATGCACATATTCATAATAATCCTCCCTGACATTATAATCATCATCAAGAACTACCGTATTCAGTGATATGGACCCGATGTCCAAACCAATATAGTAGCTTTTATTTTCGATGCTGCCAGAAATATATTCGTTACGTATACCCATCTTATTGATAAAAAGTACTATCTCTTCTGGCACTTTATAATGGCAAAATAAAAAAATATTACACTTTCACAGAAGTGGTTATTTTTCATCAGGGTCGATTACACCTGAATCGCGTTCAAGTGAGTCGGGCACGGCAATCTTGAAATGCGATTTTAGCAGTTTCTCCATTGCTAACCTTGAATTCTGAATCATCTGAACTGCATCCTCATATGCGTCGCTGTAAGATTTGCCTTCTGACATGAGTTTTCGCTCATTCATTTCAAGTGCGATTGAATACTCTGTCTCCTCGCAAGAAATCTGGCCATCAATCCATATCTCTTTTGGTGGTATGAAGTGGTATGCAAGATCATTCCCGCTGAAACCGAAATCAGGATAGATATTTTTACGGATGAGATATCCGTCGACAACCCATATGGAAATACCATCTCTTGTTCCTTCCGGAATGCGATAAATATTCTGAAGATAAATGCTGTCAGGCAGATTCCTGATCTCCTTTATATTGTACGAATCAAGCACCGATACTTTCTTAAGTGAAGCCTCATGAGCTTCACATATTTCCTTGTTCTGGTGCCTTATCACCTGTTCGAGCATCAGCGAAGAATCATGTGCAGTCACATAGGTCCAGCCGAATTTTGCCATCAGGTGCCTTTCATTAAGCTCATGGGCCACAGTCAGATCATATTCTTCGCAGGAGATCGCATTGTCGATCCATATCTCACCTTTAGGGTTAAATATATATCGCTGCTCATTGCCTCCATAGAGAAATTCCTTGTAAATCTTTTCCCTAACCCGGTTCCCGTCTATGATCCAGATATCAAAATTTTTATTTTTACCCATATAATACCGGTAAACTCCATCTACTTTCTTATTCGGTATACATCCTGAAACCAACCAGACAAAAATAACAGCTATAAAAATTTTCTTCATAATTATGATTTTTTGGATTACAATGACGTTAAATTAATCAATTTAGCCGAACAAACAGTCATTTTACCCTGAGAGGTCATGTTTTAAATTGATGTTAAAGTCAATTATTTTGTCCGGCTTATAGGATTCTTTTTGTTAATTTCGTCATGATCAAATCCAACAACTTTAGTTATGACTCTTCAACAGATCCTTTCTAAATACAGGTATCCTATCGGGATGCTTCTTTGTTTTGTCCTGATTGAGAACATAGCCTGGATAATAGAACCTACTTTTTTTGGTAAGCTTCTGGATGCGCTTATTGACCATTTTTACGATCATGAGAAAGCAAATTACATGCTTCCTCTTATGATATGGATAATTGTGTACATGGTAAACGTTATAGGAGGAGGACTTCACAGGCTGTTTACAGGTGGAGTCTATTCGAAGATGTACGCAGATGTAGCCACCAAGGTTATTGAAGAATCAAAATCGAAGGGTGACCAATATTCAAAGATGCTTGTAAGAGCCGAGCTTGTAAAGGAATATATTGCATTTTTTAAGGATAAGCTGCCGGAAGCATTATGGCAGCTGGCGGCGTCAGCAGGGGCTATCATTGCTCTCTTCTTTTATGATTATAGGATTGCGCTGGTTTGCCTTGCTGTTGTAATTCCGGTTGCGTATGTCAACAATAACAACAGGAAGCATGTTGCTGTCCTTCAAAAGGATATTCATGATAACCAGGAGGAGCTCTATAAGCTAATAGAAAACAGGAATACTTCGACGATACACAAGTTCTTTGACAATATGATCCTTCCCAGGACAAGAATTGCAAAATGGAATGCTCTCAGCTATTCGATAGTTAAAGTATTGTTGGTTATTATTTTTATAGTGGTTCTCTTTATTTGTGTGGATGTCGATAATTTCACGACTGGTAAAATATATGCCGTTGTTGCATACCTCTGGACCTTCATTGGACAAACTGATTATCTACCTGATCTTATGGAGAGTCTTGGTTCAATAAAAGACCTTAATACAAGGTTTACTGCTGACAGCCTTAGAAAGGATATTGAGCCGACTGTCAGCTGAAATCATCTGTCTCAGGAGCAGATTGTATTTACATTTTAATAGTCATTTGACTATTCCGGAAACAAAAAGATCCATGATACTTCACCATGGATCAGATCATTGCAAAATGAGTTAAAATTATTTCTTCTCATGTTTTTCGTCTTTTTCTTCTTTGGAGACATCGGTTCTTTTCAGAATCTTTCCGGCATTATCAAAGACTACTTCAAGAACTGTTTCACCTTTTTTCAGGTTGACTTCGAATCCCTTTAATTCAGGACTCTCCAGGATAGATATTTCGTCAGTCTTGTACCCTGCGAATTCTTTTGCAAGTAAACCGGAAATTGCAGCAGGGAGTTCTTTTGCTGCTATTTCTGTTTCTGATTCGAGCCATTTCCTAGAATTATCGAAAGATGCCGACATTTCTTTGCCATTAAGCTTGAACTCGGCTTCCCATTCATTCGCTTCCTCACTTGCCCACTTTATTGAGGCAGCATTCGGGTATTTCTGTGAAAATGCTGTATTTACAGGTTGAGGCACATTTTTCTGGCCACTGACAATAATGCCAAACGCCAGGTACATTACTGAAACGAAAAATAACCTCTTCATAATTTAAATTTTAAGATTAATGATTCAAAATAAAGAAAGGATTCTGTAAGGATTCTGTACTTTAAAATATGACAGTGACTTTATGCAGATTATTTTCAACTGTATAAGTGATATGCCAGTTATAGGCTTTGCAAATCTCCATCACAATCGATAAGCCCAGGCCAAAGGAATCTGATGAACCACTGGCTTTGTAGAATCTGTCAAATAATTTCCGGGGTTCAACCTGCAAAGGAGCGCCATTATTTGAAATTACAAATGATCCTTGTCCTAACTCGATCACGATGCTGCTGTTGCTTAAAGAATGCCTAACCGCATTTCCCAACAGATTCTGTACAAGT
>PMIG01000319.1 GCA_003157055.1 Bacteroidales bacterium
GAGACTAATATTCTTAATCAGGGCGCACAGGTCGTCTATGGCAGCGAAGTAACAGGCTTAAGAAAAATTGGTGGAGGCTATGAGATCTCTCTTCTCGATGCCGACAAGAAGAATTACAGTTTTACCTCAGCTATCGTGATCAATTCTGCAGGGCTCACCTCCGATAAGATATCAGAGATGGCGGGAATGAAGGATGAGAAACTCAAAATATGTTTTTGCAAGGGTGAATACTTCCGGGTCAGGCCTCCGAAGAACAGGCTTATAAGCCGGCTTGTTTATCCGGTCCCCCACACCAATATGGAAGGAATAGGGATACATGTCACAACTGATATTGGCGGAGGTGTAATACTGGGACCTGACGTAACTTACCTTGAATCTAATGTTTACGATTATCATGTCGATCCGTCCAAGCAGGAGGCATTCTGGAGGTCAGCAAAAAAATTCCTGCCTTTTCTTGAGTACGACGATATCATTCCTGACATGGCTGGCATAAGACCGAAGATACAGAAGAAGGGAGAGCCGATACATGATTTTTATATAATGGAAGAGAGCGCCAGGGGAAACCCGGGATTTATAAATCTCATTGGTATGGAATCGCCCGGGATGACATCATGCCTGTCAATCGCAAATTATGTAAATAGGCTTATCAAATTTTAAAAACAGATCGTCACCAGAACCAGAAAAATGCAACCCTGATTCACACTGACAGACTATTCCTTTGGTTTATTTCTCAGCAGCTTCTGAAGGTCAGCCATCTCATCCCTGAACCTTGCAGCTTCGACAAAGTCAAGCTCTGATGCAGCCTTCTCCATGCTTTTTCTTGATTTCTCGATTGCCTTTTCAAGGGCTGTCCGGTTCATATATTTAATTACCGGATCAGCAGCTATATCGGGACGATCAGGCTCTACGTAAGCCTTGACAGCAATGCCTTTGCTCGTGAGACCCATCAGGGCAGATCCTGTTTTTCTTACTATCTGAGCCGGCGTTATACCCATAGCTTCATTGTACTTCAGCTGCTTCTCTCTTCTCCTGTTTGTCTCGTCTATTGTCATCTTCATGCTTCTGGTAACTGAGTCAGCATACATGATTACCTTGCCATTCAGATTACGCGCAGCTCTTCCTGCAGTCTGTGTAAGTGACCTCGATGATCTCAGGAATCCCTCCTTATCAGCATCAAGTATCGCGACCAGGGAAACCTCCGGCAGGTCGAGTCCCTCCCTGAGAAGGTTTACGCCAACAAGGACATCAAATTCGCCGGTTCTCAATCCTTCCATGATCTCGATCCGTTCAATTGTATCAATATCGGAATGGATGTATGTGCACCTAATCTCATACTTTATAAGATAAGCTGCAAGCTCCTCAGCCATTCGCTTGGTTATTGTAGTTACAAGAGTTCTCTCCCCTTTCCTGGCTCTTTCCCTTATTTCATCCATCAGGTTGTCGATCTGGTTGAGGCTAGGTCTTACCTCAATTGGCGGATCAAGCAGCCCTGTCGGCCTGATCACCTGGTCGACAAAGACTCCCTCGCTTTTCTCAAGCTCATAGTCGGCAGGAGTTGCGCTCATAAAAATGGTCTGCCCGGTAAGCGATTCAAACTCTTCCATTCGCATAGGCCTGTTGTCCAATGCTGCCGGAAGCCGGAATCCATATTCAACAAGTGTCTGCTTTCGTGAATGATCCCCTCCGGACATACCTCGTATCTGGGGAATGCTGACGTGGCTCTCGTCAATGATCGTTAGAAAGTCTTTTGGGAAATAATCAAGAAGGCAGAATGGCCTTGTTCCAGATTTCCGTCCGTCGAAATAGCGCGAATAATTTTCAATCCCGCTGCAGTAACCAAGCTCCTTTATCATTTCAAGATCGTAGGATACCCTTTGCTGGAGCCTCTTTGCCTCCTCTTTCTTCCCAATATCATTGAAATGAGTAACCTGCAAAACCATATCATCCTGAATCTGGCTTATTGCCTGGTTTATTCTTTCCCGGGTTGTTACAAAGATATTGGCAGGGTAGATGATATATTCGCTGAGAGTATCAATCCTGTTTCCGGTAAGGGGATCAAATGTCTGTATCTCTTCGATCTGGTCGCCTAAAAAGAGAACCCTGATTGCAATATCAGCATAAGCAGGGAATACATCGACCGTGTCTCCCCTTACCCTGAAGGTACCGTGCTTGAATTCCATCTCATTCCTGGAATAGAGAGAGTCCACCAGCTTGCGAAGAAAGGGGTTTCTACCTATATTCTGACCGGTCTTTAGCTGAACTGCATTGGAATGGAAATCCTCCGGATTACCGATGCCATAAAGACATGAAACAGAAGAGACGACTATAACATCCTTCCTTCCCGATAATAATGAGGATGTTGNNTCCGGCTGGTAATAATCGTAATAAGAGACAAAATATTCGACACAGTTCTCAGGGAAGAACTGTCTGAATTCACCATAAAGCTGGGCAGCAAGCGTCTTGTTATGACTAAGGACAAGCACTGGACGCTGCAACTGTTCAATTACGTTCGCAATCGTAAAGGTTTTGCCTGATCCTGTTACACCAAGCAGAGTCTGGAACGGGACCCCTTGATGAAGGCCTTGAACAAGTTGTTTAATAGCCTCAGGCTGATCTCCCGTGGGAACAAAATCCGACACAAGTTTAAAATCCATCTATCTTCTTCACTTTTCAGACTACAGCCCGGAATAAATCATTCCTGACATGCTATATGCCATAAATGAGCATTAGCAGAATTGGATTATTTTATATTCCTTTAGTCTTGGACAAAATCAAAATTAACTTTCTTTTCCGAATTGATAACAGGTTTTCATAATATATGGCTGAAAACAATGAAGGGGTTCATGCTGACCGTCCTTCTGCTCGTTTATCTTATGCATCATGCAGCGCTTTCGGCACAAAACTTCAATCTAAAATCATATATGACCAGTGATGGCCTTGCTCACAACAACGTGAGGACAATTGTCAGAGACAGCTGTGGATTCTTATGGGCAGGAACATGGGATGGGTTGAGCAGGTTCGACGGGCATGAGTTTAAAAATTATTTTCACAGGACAAACGACTCAACCTCATTGCCGTTTTTTTCAATTTACGGATTATCACTCGATAAGTATAATAACCTCTGGATACTTACAGACTTAATGCAGGTTGTAAAGTATAACAGGACGAATGACAATTTCACTATAGTTAAAAAAATTGATACTGTTTCCCTTGAACAGGTTGTTTTTATGAATACTGACCGTGCCGGAAATTTATGGATTATTAACAAGAATGAATTGATAAGGTGGGACGAAAAAAAGCAAGAGAGTAATATATATAAACTTACAGACAGGTCAGGTAAATCTTTCGTCCTTGACGGATGGTTCAGAATAGTTTACCCGGTAAGTGATTCAGAAATATGGATAGCCGGGGCAAAGGTCCTGAAGTTCATCAAATCAGGCCATAACACGCTGGTTATTGACCATGAATATCCTCGTCAGTTATCGCAACCTGAAAGAACAATCGACTTTGACTTAATTGTCTGGAATTCATTTTATTGTTCTCCGTCAGGCTCAAAATGGATATTCTCAAATGCAGGTCTATACAGATTGGATGAGAAAGCCGGGGCCTTCAGAGAGTACAGGGGAAGCATACCTGCAGGTGAGTTTACGGGAAAGCCTTTCTTCTGCTGGGGCTGGAGAGATGATGGCATATATATTTTCAACACCAGCAAAGGAAAGCTTAATCATATTCCCTATTATGTAACGAGGATGCCCGGGGCTATTTTCCCCGACAATCAGTCGTCATTTTGGTTTTCAAGCACAACCGGCAGCGGTGTAGCCCAGGGTTTGAAGCATCTAATATTTACCCCCGACATATTCAGAAATCATCTGATAACCGACCAGGACTCTGCTGCACCAGCTGTTTACTCGGTAATTATGGATAAAAATGAAAATATCCTGACTGGTCTCAGAGGTTACGATCACATTCTGAAATACAGAGTTGACGGCAAACATGAAGCTATTGACAAGCTCTCTCCGGCATTATTTAACAAGGCAATGCATATCCGCTCAATGATTCCGATTGATAAAGGAGTATGGATCGGTTACTTTGGTAAATTACTTCAGTTCTTTGATTATAGCACCGGCAGCTTCAAAAATTATTTTCCTGATGTTAATACACTTAGGACCATTTTGCCGGATAATGATAATAATCTTTTTATTGGCACTTTTGACCTGTCGCTTTTTTCACCATCTACCGGAATGACGAAGGTATTATGGCGATCCCGGAACAACAATGGAATATTAAAGATGTATCTGGGTAATGACGGGATTCTCTGGGGAGCAATGACCAGAAGCAGACTTTTAAGGTATGATACCCGGACACATGAAGGATCTGTTATTAATTTAACAGTTGGTAAATGCAATGTTGAAGACATCATTCCCGGCAATGACGGGGAGCTATGGCTTGCGCTACTGGGTGAAGGTGTCTGCTGCTACGATATAAAATCAGGAGCATGCAAATATTATACAACCTCAGAGGGTCTGTCGAATAATACTACATACAATCTGCTCAGGGATAAACATGGCAATATCTGGGTATCGACAGACAATGGTATTTCAATGATCAACACAGCTACCGGTAAGATAAGAAGTTTCGGGCCAAATGACGGACTTGCCATATCAGAATTCAATTCGGGTGCAAAATTCATAAGCAGCAAGGGTGAGTTCATATTTGGGGGCATGGGAGGTTTTGTAAGATTTTCTCCCGACAGCATTTCTGTTGCAGAAACACAATCGTATATTCAGCGGATATTGATCACCGGGCTGGAAGTTTCAGGTTTACCACGGCATCTTCCAAAGCCTGTTGAAGGATCAGACACAGTTAAATTATTAAAAGGTGAGGATAATTTTCATTTTACTTTTACCTCGACCGACTTTGTAAATTCTGATAAAACCATTTTCAGGTATAGACTTGCCGAGATTAATGATAAATGGATAGAGACCAGCGCTCATAATCTTAATATAAATTATTCAAACCTGGATCCTGGATGGTACCATCTGATGATTGAAGGAACTGATTCCAACGGGGAATGGTCTGGACAGAAGAACCTTGTAATACGCATAGTACCGAAGTTTTACGAGACCTGGTTCTTCATCATAATGGTTGCTATGTTAGTGATCTCAGGCGTTGCCCTTTCTATAATTTTCTACATCCACAATGTCAAGCAAAAGGAGAGACAGAAACAAGACGAACTGAAACTGCAGTCTCTTCGCGGACAGATGAATCCGCATTTTATCTTTAATTCCCTCAATTCAATTAACTACTTCATTTCGAATAACGACAAGTTATCTGCTAACAGGTATATTGCCGATTTCTCGCGCCTAATCAGGTCTATTCTTGCCAATATGGGACATAACTTCATTCCATTTGAAAACGAAATTAGTTCAATTGAGGATTACCTGAGAATTGAACACTTGCGGTTCGGTGACAAATTTGATTATAGTATAGAGACCGGTGAAGTCATAGGTATGGCAGAAACAGAAGTTTGTCCCGGAATTGTCCAGCCCTTTATTGAAAATGCAATATGGCATGGAGTGAGAGCCCTCGAAAACAGGAAAGGGTTTATCAGGATCCGTTTCATCCCTTCATCAGATAGCGGACTTAAGTGCATAATTGAAGACGATGGGGTCGGCAGGATGTTTTCTACAGGCAGGAGCGATAATCATAAATCAAGAGGTATCAGTATCGTGGCTGAAAGGTTGCAGATTACAAGTAAACTCAGGAAAACCAATTATAAGATTGAAATCAATGATTTGTACCCGGGCAGATCTGAACCCGGCACAAGAGTGGAAGTCGATATACCG
>PMIG01000028.1 GCA_003157055.1 Bacteroidales bacterium
AACGGTAGGAAGGGTTAATTCACCTTAACTTTCCACCTTCCCATGCAGAAGCAGGTTAATAGCATCGTTAAATGAACCTGCCGGGATAACCTTTCCGGTATTTACAAAGAATATCTCATCAGCATTTTCTATTGTGTTCAAACGATGAGCTATTATAACCCGGGTGGTCGATTCAGGAAGCTTTTTCAGAATGCTGTCGAGCAATTGTTCGGTAACTGTATCAATGTTTGCTGTAGCCTCATCAAGTATTAGCAGCTCCGGCTTACGGAGAACGGCCCTCATGAAAGCAATTAATTGTTTCTGTCCAAGGCTTATGCCATCCCCGGTTGTCTGGACTTTCGTATCGAGTCCCTTATCGAATCTTTCCAGCAAGCTCTCGAGTCCGGCTTCAATGATTGCTTCAGAAAGCTGAATGTTTGTAAAGTTCTTGTACTCCGGATTTCCATATAGAATATTGTCACGTACAGTTCCCGAAAACAGAAAAGGCTCCTGGAGAATGAATCCGATTTTTCTTGCGCGTTCTTCGGGCTTATATGAACGTATGTCCCTGCCATCTAACAAAACAGAACCCCTGGTTGCATCATACAATCTAGCTATAAGCGATGCTGTAGTTGTTTTCCCTCCACCTGTTGGACCAACAAATGCATAGGTTTTTCCTCTTTCCAGGTCGAAGTTCACTTTATGCAATACCTCCTTACCATTTGGATACTTAAACGATACATTTCCAAAATGCAGGTAGGACTTGCTGGTTTCACATTTTGGATCATCCATTACATGCAGATTGGTTTCAAGTGATAATAACAACGAAATACGGTCCCACCCGGCCATAGCCACCTGAAAGTTGGCCCACAATGCAGCAAGCTGACGCAATGGGTTGTAAAAATTCGTTACATAGGAGATAAAACTTATAAGCAACCCAAGAGAGAAATGTCCTTTCATAATCAGGTAAATACCAAGGCTGAGTACTATCAGCTGACCTATGTTGGCTGCCAGGGTATAGACCGGAGTAAAAACGTTATTTGCTATCCCTGCCCTGACAGATTTGGAGTAATTATCCTGGTTTGTTTCCTCAAAACGTTTGCGGAAATAATCACGCCGGTTGAATACAATAATGACTTTAAAGTTAGCAAGGCTTTCCTGTATCTCTGCGCTTAAACTGCCTGTGCTTTTCATGCTCTCAGCATTCTTCCGTTTAACCCATCCCGAAGTGGATTTAGTAAAGATCCAGACTATAAGAGCTGGAGACAGAGCTGCCAGTCCTAACGGAAGATTAATACATAACAGGATAATCCCAGCACCTGTCATTGTGAAAATACTGCCTATAAACTGCATTAACGACTGTGAGAAAAACTGGTTTACTTTATCGGTATCATTGTTAATACGGGATATCAGGTCACCGGCTTTGTTCTGGTTGAAAAAGTCAACCGGCAACTCCTGAAGTTTGTTGAAAACAGCATTCCTCAGACTGTATAACATTCGTTGCCCGATACCACCCATCATGCGCATCTGAGTATAGTTTACTACAAATGCTATAACGTAAAGTCCAAGGAGAATTCCCGAGAATACCAGCACGCCATGAAATTGTTTTGTCTGAATAGATTTGTCAATTGTATAGCCAATAAGATACGGGCCAAGAAGACTTAATCCGGCATTTAAAAAAATTGCTGCAAAAGCTACAATAAGATTACGTCGCTCTTCCCCTATGAGAGTTATCAATTTCCGGAGTGCAGCAAGATTAGATATTTTCTGCTCCGCTCTATCTGAAGCCTGATTTAAATTATAGTTCATAATGATGTGTGCTTCTTTGCGAGCTATAGATCTGAATATACTCAGGGGAGCTCTCTTTCAATTCTTTATGCGTACCGGTAGCGATTACTTCACCTTCCATCAGTAGTATTATTTGTTCAAAATGCCTTACAGGAGCAATTTTTTGCGTTACAGATATAAGGGTCAGACCAGGATAATTGTTTTCCAGGTTACACAGTATTTTGTTTTCTGTCTTCTTATCAACACGTGAGGTGAAATCGTCAAGCAACAGGATTTTAGGGTTTATTGCCAGAGCTCTTGCAAGCATAATACGCTGCTTTTGACCACCCGAAAGACTGGTTCCACGTTCCGAAACAATTGTATCGAGTTTTTGAGGCAGTGATTCAATAAAATCTGTTAATTCTGCTGTAGCAATTGCTTTTTCCAGCGACTCATTTGTAACCTTATCATTGAAAGCAATATTTTCACGAAGACTCATATTGAAAATCACGCTATCCTGAAATACAAAGCCAATCTGGCTATGGAATACCTCTTTTGTGTATTTGTCAGAACTTACCCCGTCGAATTCTATAGATCCTGAATCGGGAGCAATTAGATTTGTTAAAAGGTATAACAGCTGGCTTTTCCCTGCAGCCGTTGGTCCGATAATAGCAGTTTTACTACCGGCTTTGATTGAGAATGATATGTTCTTCAATATTGGTTTGTCTCCATAGAAGAGTGAAACATTTTTCAGAAGGATATCACCCTTTATACTGCTTGTGATAGTTCCGGGTTCGTCCGTTGCAGGCGCTTCCAAAACATCATTTATTCTAGTAAAAGAAGCAGAAGCCTGTGCAATGATGTTACTCATAAAACCTATCATAAGAATAGGAAATATTAAAAGCAGAAGATAACTGTTGAAGGCTGCAAAGTTTCCCAGCGACATGGTTCCCGCTACAACAAAATGGCCGCCCAGTGCAAGTATTGTTACAACAGCCAGGTTTGCAACAAACATGATTACAGGGATAAGTGTCGCAAACATCCTCAGAATAGATAATCCTAAATTACGTGACACTAAATTGGTTTCCAGAAATTTCATGTTTTCCGGCTGCTGAGAGTTCAGAACCCTGATTAACGCTGAACCCATTATACTTTCGTTAATAATCTTATTTAAAGAATCTATGACTTCCCTACTCTTCCTGAACAAAACTCTCACCTTTCTCAATACAATAAAAAATGTACCCCCAATTATAGGAACTATTGATATGACAGCCAGTGCCAGTTTCCAGTTTATGAGGATAAGCAGAACAGAAGTGCCGGCAATAACAAAAACTGAAGAAATTATGGTAACAAAAGCCATGGATACAAACATCTTTACAGAGTCGATATCGGAGGTGAGGTTCGTTAATAATTTTGAAGGATTAGACTTAAGAATATATGAATAACTCTGACGCGATATTTTATCTGAGAGTTTCGTCCGCAAATCCTTAGCAACCCGTTCTGAGGCATATGTCTGAATTATGTTTTGCAGGAAAGTAAATATGAATATAGCTACACCCGCTGCCAAAAACTGAATAATCACAGCTCCCATCTCAAAATGCTTTGAGGTGAAAGCATCAATACCATGTGCAATAATTTTCGGAATCAACATGTTGATACCGCTACCAAGGAGTGCCATAATAATTAATAATATCACTATTCCTGAGTAGGGTCTCAGTAAGCTGAATACACTTGGTTTGGATTTTCTGTTATTTGCAGATTGTGAGATAACTTTATCCATGTTTATTTGCAATATTCTGCAAAGGAATTCAATAAAGCCTATTATTCAATGAAAAAATCGGTAATATCATAGAATT
>PMIG01000173.1 GCA_003157055.1 Bacteroidales bacterium
AGAGATTCTTCAACGAGTATCTGATTTGTAAAGGAGAAAGCCCTGGACGCAAGGTTGTTCATCTCGGCCTTGCTTGATGCAAATCCGCTTCCCTGGCCTCCAAGAGTATATGCAGCCCTGATAATAATCGGAAATCCCAGTTTCTCAGCTGCTTCAATGGCATCATCAACATTTTTGACTGCAATGCTGCGAGGTGTTTTAACATCAATTTCCCCGAGCTTTCTTACAAAAAGCTCCCTGTCCTCCGTATCCATAATGGCAGAAACCGGAGTACCCAGCACCCTGACATTATGTTTCTCAAATACCCTGTCTCTAAAGAGTGCTGTTCCGCAGTTAAGAGCTGTTTGTCCGCCAAAGGACAGCAGGATGCCATCAGGCCTCTCCTTTTCAATGACCTTCTCGACAAAATAGGGAGTTACAGGAAGAAAATATATTTTTCCGGCTATCTCCTCCGAAGTCTGAACTGTTGCAATGTTTGGATTTATCAGTATGGTTTTAATACCTTCCTCTTTTAATGCCTTTAGTGCCTGTGACCCCGAATAGTCAAATTCACCAGCCTCTCCAATTTTAAGGGCTCCGGATCCCAGTATTATCACTTTTTTCAAATCATCTCTCATCTGACGGATTTGAAGGTCAAAAATAACACAAATTTTTATTAGAAGCTTGTTTTTAATAAAAAATGAATATATTTGCAGATATAATGTATAAATATGCAGAAAACAAAACGGCTTCTTGCAATAGAAAAACTAATTACAGAGGAGGAGATATCATCGCATGAAGTACTGTTGAAAAAACTGAAAAGCAAAGGTCTAAGTTGCACTCAGGCAACTCTTTCCCGCAATTTAAGACAGTTGGGAGCCGGTCGTATTCCTGACGGAAGAGGCGGTTACAAATATTTCCTGCCCGAAAATAACAGTAATTTACCTTCAAAAGCAGCCAAGATTCAGGTTCTTCCGGCTATTCGCGAGATTGTTGAGGCAAAAGGACTTCTTGTAATAAAAACAATACCAGGCAATGCCAGCAATACCGCATTTTATATAGATAATACATCCAGGTTTGAGATTGCAGGTACCATAGCAGGTGACGATACAATCCTAATCATTCCCCGTGATGGTATTTCAACTAATCAGGTGCATACATGCCTCGAGATCATTCTGCCAGGTCTGCATGAGCAAATAAAAAAGAATAATTTCTGATCTGAAAATTAAATAATAGTTAACAGATAAATATTATAGAATGAAAGAAAAAGTTGTTTTGGCGTATAGCGGAGGATTGGATACTTCGGTGATACTTAAATGGTTAATTGAAAAGGGTTTTGATGTGATTGCATTTGTAGCCGATGTCGGCCAGGCAGAGAATTTTGAGGAGTGCAGGAAAAAAGCTCTATTGCTTGGTGCATCTAAAGTCATTATAGCTGACCTGAAAAGGGAATTTGTCGAGAATTATGTTTTGAAGGCGATAATGGCAAATGCAATCTATGAAGACAGGTATCTTCTTGGTACAGCATTGGCCAGGCCGCTGATCGCAAAAAAACAAATTGAAGTTGCAAAGGCAGAGGGCGCCTCTGCCGTTGCCCATGGCGCAACAGGTAAAGGCAATGACCAGGTAAGATTTGAACTATGTTATTATGCCCTGATGCCTGGAGTTAAAGTAATTTCACCATGGAAAGACAAGGAATTTCTTTCTCAGTTCAAGGGCAGGACAGACCTTCTTAAATATGCTTCCGAAAAAAAAATTCCTGTGAAAGCCAGTATTGATAAGCCCTACAGCGAGGACGATAACCTCATGCATATAAGCCATGAGGCAGGTGTGCTTGAAGATCCTATGTACACGCTTCACAAAAGCATGCTCGAAAAAATGGTCATGCCACAGGATGCCCCGGACAAAGAGACACGCATTGTGATCCACTTCAAGAACGGACTGCCAATAAAGGTTGTCAACAAAGAAGATGGTACCACAAAAGAAGATCCCTATGATATGTTCGTTTATCTGAATGAGCTTGCCGGGAAAAACGGGATCGGACTGCTCGACATGGTTGAGAACAGATTTGTGGGAATTAAATCGAGAGGTGTCTACGAGACCCCTGCAGCGACTGTCCTCCATATTGCCCATAAGGATATTGAGGGAATTGCCATGGACCGCGAGGTAATGCGCCTGGTAAATATGCTGACCCCGAAATTTGCAGAGATAATTTATAACGGATTCTGGTTCAGTCCGGAAATGGATTTTCTGATGGCTGCAATAGAAAAGAGCCAGGAGCTGATTGACGGTAGCGTTCATCTTTGTCTTTACAAGGGGAATGTAATTATTGAAGGGCGTGAGTCTCCATCTTCATTATACAATAAAAAGCTATCCAGCATGGATATTGAGGGTGGATTTGATCAGACCGACAGCAAGGGATTCATAAGGATAAATGCCATCAGGCTTATGGCCCACCGGGCAATTGTAGAGGAGAACCTGAATAAATAACATAAAAACAAGACTTTATGAAACTTTGGGAAAAAGGGATAACCCCGGAACCTGCAATCATTGAATTCACTTCAGGCGAAGACAGGATGACTGATCTTGCACTCACCAAGTGGGATATTATCGGATCAATGGCCCATGTAATTATGCTTAATGATGTCGGGCTGATCATAGAAGAAGAGAAGAATGATCTGTTAAAAGCACTTCATTCACTCTTTGTATGGGATGAAGAAGGAAGTCTTGTAATCGAGAAAGATATTGAAGACATTCATTCCCAGATAGAAAAAGAGATGTCATCGATTCTTGGCACAACCGGCAAAAAAATCCATACCGGCCGATCCCGGAACGATCAGGTTCTGGTCGACATCAGGCTTTATACGCGGGAGGAGATAGATAAGCTCGCCAATCTGGTAGGGAAGCTTTTTTCAAGGCTTCAGGCCCTTAGCGAACAGCATCGGGAGGTGCTTCTTCCGGGTTATACCCACATGCAGCCGGCAATGGTTTCATCTTTCGGCCTCTGGTTCGGGGCCTATGCCGAATGCCTTTCAGATGATATACTGATGCTCTCTTCTGCAAGGGCTCTCAATAACAGGAACCCTCTTGGAACAGCTGCCGGGTTTGGAACAACTTTGCCCCTTAACAGGAAGCTGACTTCCGAACTGCTGGAATTCGACGATCTGCTTTATAATTCAGCATACGCCAGCCTCAGCAGAGGGAAGGTAGAATTGTCCGTCGCCTCAGCTCTGGCTTCACTGGCCCAGACTCTTTCGCGGTTCTCTATGGATGTATGCCTTTATATGAGTGCAGAGTTCAGGTTTATTGATTTTCCCGATGAGTATGTGACAGGATCCAGTATAATGCCTCAGAAAAGAAATCCCGATGTCTTCGAGCTTATTCGTGGAAGATCCAATATCATTCAGACTATTCCAAACCAGATTTCCATGATCATATCGAATCTTCCTTCTGGTTATAACAGGGATCTTCAGCTGTTGAAAAAAATTGTTTTCAGTGCATTCCATGGACTCACGGAATGCATTGAAATCATGCTGCTGATGCTCAATAATATCATAATTCGTAAAAATATAACGGAAAACCCGCTTTACAACACTATTTTCAGCACCGAAGAGGTAAACAGGCTTGTAAGAAATGGCATCCCATTCCGGGATGCATACCAGGCAGTTTCTGAGATGGTTAAAAATTCTTCATTTTCGAGGACGGTAATTTCAGATTATGCTCATGAAGGAAGTATCGGCAACCTTTGCAATGAACAGATAGCAGAATTATTCAATAACAGGATGGAGTGCTTTAAAAACAAATCGGCTGCAGAAATGGCTGAAAAGATGATGGAGTATGTGAAATGACTCCTGTCCCGCGTTAGCGCGGGACTGCCCCCTAAAGGGGGCCTGATTTTCAGTATTCACATGGAGCTTTGTAATGACCAGTATATTAGACCCCCTTCAGGGGGCGAGCCACGCATCAGCGTGGCTGGGGGTTCTTTTTTATATTCTCAATGAATACATCGAACAGATAATCTGTATCTGTCGGTCCACCAGATGCTTCGGGATGGAATTGTGTTGAGAAGAATGGCTTGGTTTTGTGCTTCATTCCCTCATTGGTTTTATCGTTGATATTTATAAAAAGCGGATCCCACTCTTTCCCAAGGGTATTGTTATCGACTGCAAAACCGTGATTCTGGGAGGTTATATATGCTTTATCCGTACCAACCTGAATAACCGGCTGATTGTGGCTTCGGTGTCCGTATTTCAGTTTATATGTATCGGCACCTGAAGCCAGGGCCATAAGCTGGTTGCCAAGGCAAATCCCAAAAATCGGTATTCCCTTTTCAAAGGATTTTCTTTTGTTTTCAATTGTAATGCCGCACATTTTAGGATCGCCT
>PMIG01000063.1:0-196 GCA_003157055.1 Bacteroidales bacterium
CAGACCTGTTCAAAAGCAAAAGGCTGTGTCTTTTGCTTTTTTTGTTTTAATAATTCTGAATTCCTTAGTGCGCCTTTGTGATAATCTTCGTGTTACTTTGTGATAAAAAGAATTAACCATAAAGCATACTAAGGATTCCGGCAGTTATCGGGACACGAAGGGACACAAAGGGAATCATTAAATATCAAGACATTAT
>PMIG01000063.1:202-2653 GCA_003157055.1 Bacteroidales bacterium
AGAGTGTGGAATTATGCAAAGGAAATATTACTATTATACGATGATCAGGCGGACAAGCTTTTTGTAGATAAATTGCTTATCACCTGCTATCTGCACGATTTAGGAATGTCAATCGATCCCGGATCGAAACATGGCCTGAGCAGTAAAATGCTCAGTGCAGAGTTCCTTATAAAAAATATGATGAATATGTCAGATTATCCGGATATTCTTGAAGCAATCGAGAATCATGACAATAAAGAATATATTGATTCACCTTCGCATAATAAGCTGCTTCTCCTGCTATCAGTTGCCGATGACATGGATGCATTTGGTTACATCGGCATTTACCGATATATTGAAATTTACCTGGCCAGAGGTATTCAGCCTGACAAGATAGGTCCCATGATACTTGAGAATGCCGCCAGAAGATTCAAAAACTTAGAATCGGTCATCGGCAGATTCCCCGGGCTTCTAGAAAAACACAGAAAAAGATACCTTGTACTGGAAAGCTTCTTTAAGGAGTTCGGCTCAGAACTGGAATCTGTCTGATAATTACCCTTAGCCGCTTTTTTAATCACTGTCAAAAAGGATTAACTGATTCTCGTCAGGTTCCTCCGACTCAAGACTTGAGATACTTACTCCTAAAAGCCTTATCCTTACATCCTCAAGCTTCATTGAACGTCGTATATCTGACACTTCACGGTGCAATGTTTCAAAATCGCGGATATACTTTTGAAGAGTCTTGCTCCTTGTCACTTGCCTGAAATCGGCAAACTTGACTTTAACTGTTATCGTCTTTCCCGTTGTACCGACGTTCTCAATTCTTTCCATTAGCTCCTTTTCGATCTTATATAGCTCTGCAATGATCTCAAACCTGGTAGTAAGATCTTTTTCGTAAGTAAGCTCGGTACCTACAGATTTTCTTTCTGAAAATGGTTCGACAGGACGATCATCGATTCCCCTGACAATGTCAAAATAGAATTTACCGGCCTTTCCGAAGTTCCTTATAAGTGACACAAGATCCCACTGTTTAAGAGTGGCTCCGTCATGAATTCCAAGCATATGCATCTTTTCGGCTGTCACTTTTCCAATGCCGTAAAACTTTCCAATCGTAAGTGATTCAATGAATTGTTCAGCATCCTCAGGTGTTATTACGAAAATTCCGTCGGGCTTATTAATATCTGAAGCTATTTTTGCCAGAAATTTATTGTAAGATATCCCTGCCGATGCTGTCAGTCCGGTTTTTTCCCTGATCTCATTTCTNNTCAAGAAAAGCTTCATCAATTGAGAGAGGTTCAACCAGATCGGAATACTCCCTCAGTATTTTAAAGACAAGTGCAGAAATTTCTTCATACCTGTCAAAATGATGCCTGACAAAGATCAGTTCAGGGCAGAGTCTTTTTGCAGTGATTGAAGGCATGGCTGATCTGACACCGAACTTCCTGGCCTCATAGCTTGCTGCAGCAACAACATGCCTTACCCCGCTCCCTCCTACTGCTACAGGTTTTCCCCTGAGTTCGGGATTATCGAGCTGCTCAACTGACGCAAAGAAAGCATCCATATCGATATGGATAATTTTCCTCATGAGAAATTTCGGATTGACAAAAGTGCCTGAAGTACTTAGATGTAAAGGTTAATATTGATTGAACTTATGCCCGAGTGAACGATTACCGATTCAAGGAGCCTGATGAACGAAGTGAGTAAGTCCCGCTTTGCGGGATAAGCGACGCCGTTCCGAGCAGCGGAAGCATGATTGTAAGATCGCATGATAAACCTAGCTTGCTGATGCGGCTGATGCTGCAGCTCTCTGCTGCAGATATTCCCTTATATATAATCCGGTTAATATCAATATCTCATCGTTNNACTGCCATGAATATGCCTTTTCAAGTATTGTTATTGTCGCTTTAGTCCTCCATGTATTAAAGACAATTTTCCCGATGAGGGAGCTATCGTCCGGATTGGAGATCAGAAAGTCCTTATCGAAGAATCCCTTGATTTCGAAAAGCACCTTCTTCCCATTAAGTTCACCGATTGATTTCCTTTTCCATCCGATACTTTTAAGCTCTCCCGCGGCATTCTCATATTGTGATATTTCGTATATGTTACTGAAGAACTTTTTCTTCCAGGTAAGATGGGTTTCCATGATTATCTGCTTTAATAGTTTCCCTGTACTAAGTTAATTTAATTTCTTTTAAAAGATTTATGATATTTTCTGAAGATATACGGTTCACGGCACATGATAAACGGTATAAAAAATATTGAGATTTGTACATGATTACATGATATAAAAAAGCCGGCGATCAGCCGGCTCTTTTTTAGTAATTATCGCGTTCGGTGTAGTGTGTATGCAGAAGCTCATGCGAAACATGGCTGTTGGGTTTACCGAGGAACTCCTTATATATAGCGATCACATCAGGATTCTCGTGCGATTTGCGGAGAACCATGTGTTCATCTTCAGAGTAGATGGCTTTC
>PMIG01000387.1 GCA_003157055.1 Bacteroidales bacterium
CGCTTCCCGGTGTTTCAGTTCAGGTACAAGGTACAACACGCGGTACTTTTTCTGACATGAATGGTGTTTATTCTATTTCTGCCTCGCGAACTGATACCCTGGTCTTTTCGATGGTAGGCTTGATTACTCAGAAAATAAGTATTGGTGCGCAATCTGTAATCAACCTAAAATTGAATTCACAGAACGCAGTTCTTGGAGAGGTTGTCGTGGTCGGTTACGGAACTCAGAAAAAGCTTGAAGTTACCGGTGCGGTAACACAGGTGAAAGGAGACGAAATAACCAAACAACCGTCAATAAACCCGATCAGCGCTTTGCAAGGGAAAGTTGCCGGTGTTCAAATCACTAACGGCGGTGCTCCGGGTTCTTCTCCCGAAATTCGAATAAGAGGTGTAGGAACTGTTTATGGTAATGCAAATCCTCTTTATGTCGTTGATGGAGTATGGTACGACGATATCAGCTTTCTTAACAACGCCGATATTGAATCCATCAACATCTTAAAGGATGCCTCGAGCGAATCTATCTACGGGATCAGGGCTGCAAACGGTGTAGTTCTTATAAGCACAAAAAAAGGAGCAAGGAATACGCTCCCTGTCGTTACGTATAATGGCTATTTCGGCAACCAGGTGGTGACTAATCAGATTAAGATGGCTGATGGTCCCTCCTTTGCTACACTTATCAACGAATTGGATGCCATTAACGGAGTAACCCCAAGATATGCAAGCCCTGCATCATATGGTACCACTAACTGGTACAGACAGATTTTAGGCAATGCACTTACCACCAACCATCAGCTCTCTATAGCAGGTGGTGGTGAGAAATCTACATACAACCTTTCAATTGGGTATCTGATGCAACAGGGTATCGTGAAGACAAATAAATTTGACAGATATACTGCCAAGTTTCAGAATGATTTTCAGGTATCTAGTTTCCTGAAACTTGGTTATTCTCTCACAGGTTCCATGAATAATTCAACGGATATTGATGGAGGCATATTCCATCAGTTATATGCTGCAACTCCTATATGTCCGGTATATTATGCCGACGGAACTTATGGTGATCCAATGGATTTTAACGTGGGAAGCTCAACTACATTCAACCCCCAGGTTACCATAGACTATTATAATCAGAAATCTATCAATTACCGTCTGACTGGGAACCTGTTCGGGGACCTTCAGCTTGGGAAGCATCTTCTTTTTCATACCAGCTTCGGAACCGATTTTGGTCAAAACGAGGTGACTAACTATCTGCCGCAATATACCGCAACACTAACCCAGAGAAATTCAATAAGTCAGCTTACGGTATCCAGAGGAGAAAACAGGAACTGGCTTGTTGAAAATACACTTACCTATGATAATCAGTTTGGTGACCATGATGTAAAGGTACTTCTTGGTCAGTCGGCCCAGAGTTATAAATATTACTGGCTGACCGCAACTGCANNATGTTCCTAATGGTAGCAACGGTGATCATTACCTGACTCTGGGAGATCCTGCGAGCTTGTACGTTAATGATGCAGGTTCGCTGAACACTGTTGCCTCATATTTTGGAAGGATTAATTATGCATTCAGGAGCAAGTACCTTCTTACTGCTTCTTTAAGGGCTGACGGTTCTTCCAAGTTTACAGGAAGCAACAGATGGGGTGTCTTTCCATCAGTAGGTGCCGGCTGGGTTATCAGTCAGGAAGATTTTATGAAAGGTCAGAATCTTTTCAACACACTCAAACTGCGTGGCAGCTGGGGTAAAATTGGTAACATGTCAGTTCCGGCAAACCTTTCTGTACTTACAGTCAATAGTAGTTATGTATATACAGGCGGTGACGGTTCTACAGCTGCAGGAGCAAGCATAACGACTATTGTTCCTCCGGTTACTTATTGGGAACGTGGCGTCGGAACAGACATTGGTCTGGAAGCTGCGTTGCTGAATAGCCGCCTTACTGCTGAAATTGACTATTATAACAGGAAAACCGAGAAGGCCATTTTCGATATCCCAATACTTGGATCCCTCGGTACATCGGGAAGCAGTATTGTTGGAAACCAGGCAACTTTCCAGAACCAGGGGATGGAATTCCTTGTGACCTGGAAAAATACGGCCAGCACTGATTTTTCATATTCACTCAGCGCTAATCTTGCCATAAACACCAACAAAGTTCTGGAGGTATCTACAGGAGCCATTCCGATTTATCAGGCTGTAGGAACGACAGGATCAAACAATTATAATACCCGGACCGTTATTGGGGAGCCTATAGGTGAATTTTACGGACTTCAGGTTATTGGAATATTCCAGAATGTTGGTGAAATAAATGCATATAAAAACTCCAAAGGGACAGTTATTCAATCAACCGCAGTGCCTGGTGATTTCAAGTACAGGGATGTAAATGATGATGGTGTTATTGATGACAAGGACAGGGTGGTTCTTGGTAATCCGAATCCTAAATTCACTTATGGCTTCAACTCGACATGGAATTTCAAGGCATTTGATCTTACCCTAGATTTCCAGGGTGTGGCAGGCGTGCAGATTTACGATGCGAACCTGGGCCTCAGGTACGGAACTGAAAACTTTACCCAGGATTTCTGGTTGAATCGCTGGCATGGAGACGGGACATCAAATACTTATCCTTCAGCAAACATAGGTGGAGGACTTAATTACAGATCCAATTCATTCTATGTTGAAAATGGCAGCTATTTCAGGGTCAGGAATGCACAGCTTGGTTATACAATACCTTCATCCATAACTGATAAAATTAAAATCAGCAAGATAAGAGTATACCTGAATGCACAGAATGCCCTCAACCTTTTCAAATACAGGGGATTCAGTCCTGAAATTGGCGGAGGTCCGACAAGAGCAGGAGTCGATGTCAATGTATATCCATTGTACGCGACCTATACCTTTGGAGTAAATGTCACATTTTAACAAAACAAATGAGCTATGAAAATATATCTGAATAAAATGCTTAAAGTGACCAGAATAACTGGTTTAGCAATAGCTTCATTATTGATTTTAGCAAGGTGCACCGATAAATTTCTTGATGTTCCGCCTCAGGGACAGCAGAAAGCAGAGCAATTTTTTGTCTCCGAATCGGATGCCACCAAAGCTGTCAATGCGATCTATGCCAATCTCAGAAGCTGGACTAATACGGCTTTCGCTCCAATTGCGATTGAAAGTGTGGGTTCCGATGATGCCGAAAAGGGCAGTGACCCTTCTGATGCAACATTCATGAACGATTATGATAATTTTACAGTCACCTCGACGCAAGGACAATTGTCGGATTTCTGGAATGGCCAGTATCAGAATATAAACCTTTGCAACCAGGTGCTCGATAATGTTCCATCAATTAATATGGATGCTACATTGAAGGCAAGATATCTGGCTGAAGCAAAATTCGTAAGGGCATATTCTTATTTCCGGCTTGTACGGGCATTTGGTGATGTCCCTCTTCGGTTGACAACCCCCGTAAATACTTCGGATTACAATATTCCACGCACCCCCAAGGCTGCGGTTTATGCTGCAATTGAACAGGATCTAACCGATGCTGCCGCAGTACTGCCCCAGTCATATACCGGTGCAAGTGTCGGAAGAGCCACTAAGGGTGCTGCACTGGCACTTCATGCCAAAGTATCGATGTATCTCGGTAACTGGACTGATGTGAAAACATATACCGATCTGGTAATGGGAATGGGTTACTCATTATATTCTGATTTTGGGAATCTGTTCCGGATTGCCAACGAGAATTGCAGCGAATCAATATTTGAGATTCAGTGTTCATTGGTTCTTGGAAATAGCGCTGCTTCAAGTTCTCAGTACTCGCAGGTACAGGGAGTCAGGAGCGTAACAGGTGGCGGATGGGGCTTCAATGTGCCTACTCAAAGTCTTGCTGATGCTTTTGAGACAGGCGACCCCAGAAGGGATGCAACAATTATATTCCGTGGCGAGACAACTACGGCTGGTGATGCAATTCCGGCCACCGTTCCCAATCCGATGTATAATGAGAAATCATATGTTCCTTTTAGCCTGTTTGTATCAGGTTACAACGAAGGATGCCAGCAGAATGTAAGGGTTATCCGTTATGCAGATGTTCTTCTCATGAATGCTGAAGCTAATAATGAGCTTGGGAATACAGTGCCTGCTTTGGCCTCACTTGAACTGGTCAGAGCTCGTGCAAGGGCAGGAAATAACGCTATCCTCCCAAAAGTAGTTACAACTGACAAGGATGCTCTCAGAACTGCAATCTGGAATGAAAGAAGGGTAGAACTGGCAATGGAATTCGACAGGTATTTTGATGTTATCCGCCAGGGCCGCGCAGCAACCATATTTGGTCCAAAGGGCTGGAAAGCCAACAAAAATGAAGTTTGGCCGATACCTCAGAGCGAAATCGACCTTAGTGTCGGAGTCCTTACACAAAACCCTGGTTACTGATTCATTAAATAAAATAGAAATGATTATGAAAAAGAAATTTTTAATAATGATGTCAGTAGTCACCTTTACAGGGATATTGCTTACATCATGCTATAAAGAGTTCGATCCGTCGACATATGCACCGGCCTTTACAATTAGTGGCTTCTCATCAATCAGCCAGATTCAACCTGGCAAACTGGTCAGCTACTGGGCATTTGATCAAAGTCTTATTGACAGCGTTTCCGGGACACCAGCTTCTAACAGTGGAACGTCTTTTTCTGGTGGATTTATCGGAAAAGGATTAAGTCTTAATGTTGATGATGAATCCTATATTGAGTTTACTCCATCAGCCACTATTAAGAACCTTCACAGCTTTACTATTTCTTTCTGGGTAAAGCCGACTTTTGTCGATAAGAATAGCGATGGAGGTATCGACGGATGCCTGGGTTTATTCAATATAGCAAACACGGGCGATTTCTGGGGTTACCTCGACTGGTTCATTGAAAATGGAAGCAATCCTACTGCTTCTACTATTAAGGTACATTTTAAAGGTGGAGCATCAGATACATGGATTGTTAAGGGCGGAGTAACAGGAGTATTCGGAAGCTGGTCAAACCATACGCTTACCTATGACGCAACCACTTCGCAAGTAACTTATTACATGAATGGATCAGTGCTTGTTCCGGCTACAACAGTACCTTGGACAGGAAATCTTGATTGGTCAGGTATTGGGCCATTCGTAATGGGATGTGTCCAGTTCCAGACCAATCCGAGCCTGGGAACTGCAGGTGGATCCCAAAGTTGGGCCAGTTACCTGACAGGCTACATGGATGAGGTTCGCATTTACAGTACTGCTCTTTCAGCAACTGAAGTAAATGCTCTGGTAGTTCTGCAAGGCAAAGCCGGCAGATAGATTTTGTTGGTAATTAAAAGAGGCTGCTATTGCATAGGTTGGGTAGTCTGGTTAAATTGGCAGCCTCTTTTTTCTTTTTTTAATTGTTACCATGGAATGCGGAAAATACTGCTGTTCTCATTGCTGTTAGCTGTTCCTATGGCTTGCCGGAAGAATAACGACAATCAAAATCAGGAACCTGCAGCTTCATTTTATTTTAGTTCACTTAAGATCAACGGAAAATTTGCAGGAACTGATTACAGGGGTCTGAATATAATGCCGGAAGTGAAAATCTCATTTTCAGCAGCAATAAGTTCCTCCTCTGTATCAGATGCACTAACGATAACTGATAAAAACAATTCTGTTGTTCAGCTGACTACAACATTTGAAAACCACGACAGCACCCTGGTAATTTCTCCTACATCACCGCTTGAATATATTACAAAGTATACACTGGCAGTTTCGACTGCATTGAAGTCAAAAGCAGGTGGCCATTTAATGACAGGAGTTTCTGCCGATCTGACAACAGCTATTGACTCATCAAATAAGTTTCCGGTTATATCAGACGACTCTCTCCTGACTCTTGTTCAGAAAAAGACATTCAGCTATTTCTGGGATTTTGGCCATCCATATTCAGGAATGGCACGCGAAAGGAATAGTTCTGGCGATATCGTTACTACAGGAGGGTCCGGCTTTGGTGTTATGGCAATACCAGTAGCGATTGAGCGTAAATTCATAACAAGAGATCAAGGCCTGGCCAGAGTCCGGAAAATTGTTGATTTCCTTACTGGCAATGCAGGGCATTTCCATGGGGCATTTTCGCACTGGATGAACGGAAATACAGGTGCCGTTGTTCCTTTTGGTACCAATGACAATGGAGCAGACATTGTTGAGACTTCATACATGATGATGGGACTTCTTACGGCACGTCAGTATTTTAATGGCAGCAATTCAGGAGAGATAACCCTGCGAACGGATATCAATAATTTATGGAATAATGTTGAATGGGATTGGTTCCGGAAAGACGGAGGAAATATGCTTTATTGGAACTGGAGCCCCGATTATGGGTGGGCTGTAAATGTAGGAGTGAGGGGCTGGAACGAATGCCTCATCACTTATGTGCTTGCTGCTTCATCAGCAACTCATTCAATCCCTAAGATTGTTTATGATTATGGGTTTGCTAATAACGGAGGGATTAAAAACAACAACAGCTATTATGGTATTCTCCTTCCCCTGGGTCAGGCTTTTGGCGGACCATTGTTCTTTGAACAATACTCATTTCTGGGGATAAATCCGACTAACCTGTCCGATTCCTATGCTGATTACCACATTCAGACAGTAAATCACTCCAGGATCAATTATGAATATTGCAAAAACAACCCTCATAATTACTATGGTTACAGCAATTTGTGCTGGGGTCTGACAGCAAGCGATATTAATGGCGGCTATACAGCAAGCTCGCCTACAAATGATGTGGGTGTTATCGCACCTACTGCTGCAGTTTCATCGATACCCTTTACTCCGGCAGAGTCGCTTCAGGCATTGAAGTTCTTCTATTACCAGATGGGTGACAAGCTCTGGGGACAATATGGATTTTATGATTCATTCAGCCTTAACGATATCTGGTTTGCTGATTCATTTCTGGCAATCGACCAGGGACCTCAGATCGGGATGATTGAAAACTACAGAACCGGCCTGCTATGGAATTTATTCATGTCATGCCCCGAAGTTCAGGCCGGCCTGACAAAACTGGGTTTTAACTATTAAAATCAATGGGTAAACGCATTCAAACAATAATACTGTCAACAGTCATTCTGGCCTGCAGTCTGGCTTCATGCCATACAAACACTGTCAAAAACAGTAAGACACTTTCATTTGGCAGGATATCAGATGATTCTTTGTTAACATTAACAGAGTACAAAACCTTCATGTATTTCTGGGATGGTGCAGAACCAGTTTCAGGGATGGCTCCTGAAAGGATCCATATTGACGGAGTATATCCAGAAAATGACAAGAATATTGTTACGACTGGTGGCTCCGGATTTGGAATAATGTCAATAATAGTTGCAGTGGAACGCAAGTTTATTTCCAGGGAAGAGGGATTTCTCAGGTTACGGCATATTGTGGACTTTCTCAGCAAAGCCGACAGGTTCCATGGCGCCTGGCCCCATTGGCTGAACGGAGAAACCGGCAGGATAAAACCTTTCAGCCTGAAGGATGATGGTGCAGATATAGTTGAAACAGCTTACCTGATTCAGGGATTGCTTACAGCAGACCAATTTTTTATCAATGGTAATGAAAAGGAAAAACAGTTATCACTCGACATTGATAAGCTCTGGAGAGAGGTTGAATGGAGCTGGTTTACAAAAGGAAGCGAAGATGTAATTTACTGGCACTGGTCCCCGGACTACGCCTGGGCGATGAATTTCCCCATCAGAGGGTATAATGAATGCCTTATACTTTATGTTCTGGCTGCCTCATCTCCTACTTTCCCTGTTAACCCGCTGGCATACAACAACGGGTGGGCGCAAAACGGAGGTATTAAATCGGAAAATAACGCCTATGGCATACCATTAATACTAAAGCATAATAATTCCGAGGAATATGGCGGCCCTCTTTTCTGGGCCCATTACTCANNATTACTCATATCTTGGACTTGACCCCAGAGGGTTGAAGGATAAATACGCCGATTACTGGGTATTAAATGTAAATCAAACACTTATTAACCATAAATGGTGCTCTCTTAATCCAAAGCATTATAAGGGATATTCCGATTCGAGATGGGGGCTTACAGCAAGTTATTCGCCAAAAGGTTATGCTGCTCATGCACCTGGAGAATTGAGTGACCTGGGTGTTATCTCACCTACTGCCGCACTTTCGTCTTTGCCGTACACGCCTGAAGCATCGATGGCTGCTCTTAAAGATTTTTATTACAATCTGGGAGATAAAATATGGGGCAAGTATGGGTTCTATGATGCATTCAGCGAACAGGACGATTGGTTCCCTCAGCGATATCTTGCTATCGATCAGGGGCCTGCTGTTGTTATGATAGAAAACTACAGATCAGGTCTTCTGTGGAATTTGTTCATGAAATCCCCCGATGTCCTTAAAGGACTTAATATACTGGGATTTACAACGCCGCATAATGATAATTGAGTCGTTACGATAAGCACTGATCATATAATGAAAAAGATAGATCAGACTCTGTCTGCAATTATTCTTCTGCTATGCCTCCGGATTACACTCTTTGCGCAACCTGTGAAAACTTATTGTAATCCCGTGAATCTCGATTATGGCTATACACCGATTCCTGATTTCACTGGAGGCGGAAAGCACAGGGCTACTGCAGATCCCGTAATCGTCAACTTCAAGAATATCTTCTATCTGTTTTCAACAAATCAATGGGGTTACTGGTGGAGCAACGACATGGTAAAATGGAACTTCGAGCCGCGCAGGTTCCTGCGGTCATGGAACCAGGGATACGATGAGCTGTGTGCACCTGCTGTCGGAGCTATTGGAGACACTATGCTTGTGTTTGGTTCGACATATACCGCGAATTTTACCTTATGGATGAGCACTAACCCCCAGGCCAACAGCTGGAAGCCCCTCCTGGATTCCCTGTCAATAGGAGGCTGGGATCCTGCCTTTTTTACAGATGACGATGGCAGATTTTATATGTACAACGGGAGCAGCAATAGGTATCCTATATATGGAGTGGAGCTCAACCGTAAGACGATGCAGCCATATGGCACAAGAAAAGAATTGCTTATGCTGGAACCCTGGAAATATGGCTGGCAAAGGTTTGGAGAGAATATGGATGATACTTTTCTCGATCCATTTATTGAAGGCTCATGGATGACAAAGCATAATGGCAGTTACTACCTTCAGTTCGCAGCGCCGGGAACGGAATTCAGCGGTTACTCTGATGGAGTTGCTGTCGGTGACAACCCCCTGGGTCCCTTCACTCAGCAATCAATGCCATTCAGTTATAAACCCGGAGGATTTGCCAGGGGTGCCGGACATGGTTCAACATTTACGGATAACTGGAATAATTACTGGCATGTTTCAACAATTTCAATATCGGTCAAGAACAATTATGAAAGAAGAATCGGAATATGGCCGGCTGGCTTTGACAAGGATGGTGTGATGTACTGCAGCCAGGCGTTTGGAGATTATCCTGCTTTTCTTCCCGAGGGTCCTGAAGACCACCTGAAAGGCAGATTTACAGGCTGGATGCTTCTTAATTATAATAAGCCTGTTTCAGTATCATCAACTTATGGCGGTTATGAGGCTAACAATGCTGTGGATGAGAATATCAAGACATACTGGAGTGCAAAAACCAGCGATAATGGAGAATGGATTGAATCAGACCTGGGTTCCATTTCGACAGTAAGAGCTATCCAGGTAAACTATGCTGACCAGGATGCCGGGTTTCTCGGAAAATCCATAGGTGTTTTTCACCAGTATAAGATTTTTGAGTCTTCAGATGGAATACGGTGGAAAATGCTCGTTGACAAAAGTGCCAATAAGACCGATGTTCCTCATGATTATATTGAACTTCCTGCACCTGTTGAGACAAGATTCCTGAAACTTGTCAACATTCATATGCCAACGGGCAAATTCAGCATCAGCGGATTCCGGGTCTTTGGCACTGGCCACGGAGAAAAACCCGGTGAGGTGACAGGATTTGTTGTTCTGAGGACTGAAAAGGATAAGCGAAGTGCATGGATAAAATGGAACAACAATGATAATGCGTATGCATACAATATTTATATGGGAACAGATCCGGGGAAGCTTTATAACTGCATTATGGTATATAACGCTAACGAATACTGGCTCAAAACCATGGATAAAGATAAGCCTTATTATTTTACTATTGAGGCAGTAAATGAATGCGGAACAGGGAAGCAGAGTTCAGTTCTGAAGGTGGAATGAAAGGATAATATTTAAAATATAGGAGAAATTCCGATGAGAAGGTGTGCACTGATTATTTTGACTTTTTCAATAATAATCTCGGCTGACTGCAAAAGAAGGTCTGAGACTATTCAGGATGAAAAGATGATCTCATTCGTTGATAAATTAATGGGTCAGATGACTATCGGGGAAAAGATAGGACAGCTTTCGTTGTTTTCAAGCGGTTGGGATGTCACAGGACCCGTTTTGTCGGGTAACTATAAAGACCTGATTAAAGAAGGCAGGGCAGGNNATACAGTGGATTATGTGAAGGAACTTCAGCGGATTGCAGTTGAAGAGTCCCGCCTTCATATTCCATTGCTTTTCGGATATGACGTGATCCATGGACACAGAACAATTTTTCCCATTCCACTTGCCCAATCATGCTCCTGGGACCTGGAAGCAATTGAGAAATCGGATCGTATTGCCGCAACTGAGGCAACTGCTGAAGGGATTAACTGGGTTTTTTCTCCCATGGTCGATATAGCCCGCGACCCCAGGTGGGGAAGAGTGATGGAGGGCGCAGGTGAAGATACCTGGCTTGGCAGCAGGATCGCTGCTGCCCGTGTCAGGGGATTTCAGGGAAATAATCTTGCTGATGATAACACTGTGCTTGCCTGTGTAAAGCATTTTGCAGCTTATGGTGCTGCCCAGGCAGGGCGTGATTATAATACAGTTGATATGTCGCAGCGTTCGCTTTATGAATGGTACCTGCCTCCATACAAAGCTGCCGTAGAAGCCGGTGTGGGATCAGTGATGACCTCTTTCAATGAAATTGCAGGTGTACCATCATCTTCAAACAAGTGGCTGCTGACAAACCTGCTGAGAAATGAATGGGGTTTCAAAGGATTTGTAGTCTCAGATTATACATCAATTAATGAACTTATCCCTCATGGAGTGGCAGTTGATTCTGCCGATGCCGGAAGGCTCGCCATTAATGCCGGGCTTGATATGGATATGGAAGGAAAGATATACATGAATCATCTGGAGCGGATGATTAAATCCGGCAAAGTCTCTGAAACGACTATTAATAATGCTGTCAGGAATGTTCTCATAGCCAAATACAGGCTTGGTCTCTTTGCTGATCCATACAGGTACTGCAAGAAAACACGCGAGAAAACCGAGATAATGACTCCGGATGATATTTCATTTGCCAGAAGGTTTGCTGCAAGATCAATGGTACTCCTGAAAAATAACAATAATACCTTGCCGGTCAGATCAGATATTAAGACTATTGCCGTTATCGGGCCGTTGGCAGATTCAAAAAGAGATATGCTTGGTGCATGGTCAGCAGCTGGAGAATGGGAAAAATGCGTGACTCTGCTGGAGGGAATCAGGAGCAAAGCTGGCGGCAGGACAAAGGTCACTTATGCAAGAGGTTGCGAAGTAAACACAGACAATACTGAGGAGATCAGCCAGGCAGTAAATGTTGCCGGACAAGCTGATTTTGTAATCCTTGCCCTCGGTGAGAGTGCTGATATGACCGGTGAATCTGCCAGCCGTACCGACATTTCATTACCTGGAGTACAGATGAAACTTGCTGAGGCTGTGATCATGAAAGGAAAGCCGACCGCCATTGTACTTTTTAATGGGAGGCCACTGACAATTCCTGAACTCGCTGAAAAAGCCCCGGCAATACTTGAGTCATGGTTTGGAGGTACTGAAGCAGGTAATGCAATTGCTGATATCCTCTTTGGAGATATTAATCCTTCAGGAAAGCTCACAATGACGTTCCCCAGGAATACTGGTCAGATACCTGTATTCTATAATTGCAAGAATACAGGGAGGCCGATCAACCCATCTGATCCGCAGGAAAAATACAAATCAAATTACCTCGACTGCCCCAATTCACCTCTTTATCCTTTTGGGTACGGGTTAAGCTATACCACTTTCAGATATTCTGATGTTAAGCTGAATAAAAATGACTTTAATCTTAACGATTCAATAAGTGCAACTATAGAACTGACAAATACCGGGAGCAGAGACGGAGAAGAAATTGTTCAGCTCTATATCCGAGATCTGGTGGGAGATGTTACAAGGCCTGTCATGGAGCTTAAAGGATTCTCAAGGGTAATGCTTAAGAAGGGAGAAACAAAAAGAGTATCATTTACAATATATCCTGCCGATCTGGCCTATTATCATCAGGATATGACATTTAGTTGGGATAAAGGAGCATTTAAGCTGTTTATCGGCCCAAACTCAGCTGAAACCAGAACTGCTGAGTTCACTATTCAATAGACCGCACGATCAGTTGCAGTTTTCATATTTTTTTATTTACTTTTGTGAATAGAAAGATTGAAAAACATCCCGGCCTTATGTCTTATTGTTTAGAAAAGAACTGGCAGAAGTCCTTTTTTTTTCTTGTAGTATTTTCGGGGCTTTCATTTTTATTGAATGCTCAGAATAAAACATTCTACAATGAGATACAGGCTTTTATTTCAAATCATATACCTATTGATAACCAGAACTGGCACATCAGTCAGAACCCTGTAACACGATATGTCTATTTTGCAAACTCAGCTGGGCTGGTTGAATACAATGGTATAAGCTCCAGGATTTTCAGCATGCCTTACAAGCAGGGTGTAAGATCTGTGTATGTCAATGCTGAAGGCAGGATATATACCGGCTCATTTGAGGATTTTGGATACTGGGAGGAGGATGGAGAGAGTAATTTGTCTTACAGATCACTTGCAAGAAGCATCGATGTAAACAAGAATGATGAGATCTGGAATATATATGAGTATGACAACATTATTTACTTTCAGTCTTTCACCGCTATCTATAAGTTTGATCAGAACGAGATAAAGAAAATACCTTCACCATCAATAATGCTCTTCATGTTCCCCGTCGAAAGCGGGTTCATTGTCCAGGTCCTCGGAACAGGGCTATTTAAGTTTGACGGGAATGCATTTCAATTTATAAAAGGCAGTGAATCTTTCGGGGAATTAAAGGTACATGCTCTGATATGCAGAAAACCTGATGAATATTGGATATGTACATCCAATAACGGTATTTTTGTCTATGATGGCAAGACATTCAAACCTCAGAAAAGCGCAATATCCGATTTTCTGAAGGAAGGGACCTGTAATGCCGGTCTCGCTATAAATGATTCTCTTATTGTATTCGGAACAATCCTTAAGGGCATTGTTTTTTGTGACGGGAAAGGCAATATGAAGAAAGCCTATGATTATTCCAACGGGTTAAATAATAATACAGTGCTGTCTCTCTACAGGGACTATCAGAATGGATTATGGATAGGACTTGATGAAGGCGTGAATTATATTAATGTATTTTCACCAGAGACTTTATATGCGAATTTTACCGGTAACCTGGGAACGATATATACGGCAGTAAAAAATAAGGATCTTTTATATCTCGGGACAAACCATGGTTTATTTGTGGCTGATATCAGCAGAACCAACGGAAGTTATAGTTTTTCCAATCTGCGAATCATTCCGAATACCCAGGGGCAGGTTTGGAAGCTGGCTTTGTATAATGATCAAATCCTCTGCGGGCTTAATGACGGGACATTCCTTCTTGACAACGGCAGGTTCAGGAAAATCTCAGATGTCACAGGAGGATGGGCGATGCGCCAGTATAACAACATTCTTCTTGAGGGTACCTATACGGGGATTATTTCGTTCGGGTTGGACAGGAATGGAAAGTGGAGCTACAGGAACAGGATAAAAGGATACATTGAACCATCAAGATATATTGAAGTTGATTATAAAGGTTATGTCTGGGCCACGCATCCGCAAAAAGGCATTTATAGGCTTGAACTTAATGAAGCAGTTGATACAATTTTAAATACATTGTATTTCAGCTCAATAGCAGACACGCTTAATAAGGTTGCATTGTCTATGATCAATAACCAGGTAGTTTTCCTGACATCTGAATATATCTATGCTTTTGATTATGAAAAGAAGACATTCTATCCCTTAAAATCGCTCGAGCCCGGGCTTGGAGAATACATCAAAGCAACACAGATAATTCCATATCAGAAGAACAGCTACTGGTTCATCCTGGGAAACCGGATTGCCCTGTTCGATATCTCACGTGACCTTGAGGCCAGGAAGATGCTGGAATTCTATCATAAATATGCAGAATTGCCTGGCAGGGAACAGGAGATCATTTCCCTTGACACTAAAACACTGTTAATTCCTACGCGTCAGGCATTTACAACCTTTGATATTACGATGCTGGGAAAACCAGTTCCAGTACAGTCAATAAGGATCGACCATCTGTACTTCAGCGGTAAATCGACCGGAAGAACGATCAATCCGGAAAAGACCCCGGATATTTCGATACCGAATAAAGAAAACAACCTGGCTGTCTATCTGGCAAATCCTGCTGGCTATGATAATGAAGATCTGGAGTATATGTACCGTATCATTGAGCTTGGTGAAAAATGGCATACAACGATGTTTGATAACTTTTCGTTTCTGAACCTGAAATTTGGATCTTATCATCTGCAGGTCAGGACTTCTTCCGGAGAAAAAATCTCTGAAGTCGATTTCAGGATCAGAAGACCCGGTTATCTTAGCAGCATTTCACTTGCTATGTATCTTGTCATCCTTGTTCTCCTGGTTTTAGCCGGGGTCAAAATATTCAGGCTCGAGTTGAACAGGCACAGGAAACTCATTGAATATGAGGTCGGGAAGAACAGGCTCGAAAACGAGCTTGACTCAAAAAGCTATGAACTTATGCTGACTATGAGGTACCTGATGGAGAAAAACGAAATAATGACTGAACTCAATGAACAAATAATTCAGCTCAAGGCGCAATCGTCAAAATTGCCTGTTAAGATTGTCAGGGAGATGGAGCGGGTTATAAACAGCGGCTTGAATTCTCAGACTGAAGAATGGAAGAGTGCAATGAACAGCCTTAAATTATCACAGCAGGGATTCTTTAAGAGACTGCTTGACAAATACCCGAACCTGACGCCAAACGATCTGAGACTTTGCTCTTATCTGAGAATGAACTTTTCAACCAAGGAGATCGCCAAGCTTCTTAATATTTCGGGTCGTGCAGTTGAAATAAGCAGATACCGGCTCAGAAGGAAGATGAACCTGTCGCATACTGTTAACCTGACGGAGTATTTAATCAGGGAAAGCGGGAATACGGAATGAGACCATCAAAGACACCGGGATAAACTGACTGTTTGCAGAACAACTTAAACATTGTGGATGGCTTCTCTTTGATAAAATGCGGCCGGCTTTTCTTACTAAGGCTTGATTTTGTTATATTTGTGACCCGAAAAAGCAACTCGATGAAGAAAGGATCATTGCTTGTATTTTTCATTTTCGCCTGTTTTTACAACTCACCTGCACAGACATTTACTGACAGCAACCTGCCAATTGTAATAATCAATACCGATGGTGGAGTTGATATCGGGAATAATGATGTGCTGGGGGATATGAAAGTTATTTACAGGGGGCCGGGGCAGAGAAATTTTGTTATGGACCAGGACTCACTTCAGTATTTAAACTATGATGGAAGAATAACCATAAGAATTCGTGGATCAAGTACAGAAGTACTTCAAAAAAAACAATACAAGGTCACCACGATAAAAGCAGACAATATCACAAACAATAATGTGGTCCTTCTAGGCCTGCCAAGTGATAATGACTGGATATATAATGCAATGGGGTACGATCCTGCCCTGATACGGGACTACCTATGCTATAATTTATCAAGACAGATAGGCGAATATGCTTCAAGAACAGTCTATTGCGAATTGATAATCAATAACGCATTCAAGGGACTTTATGACCTGCAGGAAAAAATAAAACAGGGCAAGGATAGGGTCAATATCATGAAGATGGCTGCCACCGACAATAATCTCCCAAACATATCCGGAGGCTACATAGTCAAGGCCGATAAGACCACAGGCGGGGATCCGGTTGCATGGACCATGCCAAGCTACGTGATTGGCCAGGACATTACATATATCAATGATTATCCAAAGCCGGAAGATGTAACCCTGCAGCAGATCGGCTATATCGAGAGTGTATTCCAGCAACTGGCAAGTACTGCACATTCCGGTGACACAACACTGGAGAGAGGGTATCCTGCGGTGATAGATATACCCTCTTTCGTGGATTACATGATAATAAGTGAATTATCTTCCAATGCCGATTCTTACCAGTACAGCACATATTTCCACAAGGACAGGAACGGGAAGCTGAGAGCAGGGCCGATATGGGATAATGATCTCACATTCGGGAATGATCTTTTCTTCTGGGGACTTAACAGGAGCCATACAGATGTCTGGCAATTTGCTAACGGCGATAACGAAGGATCCAAATTCTGGAGCGATCTTTTTAACAACATGAATTTCAGGTGCAGCTTTTATAAAAGATGGCAGGCGCTTACCCAGCCAGGGGCTCCCCTTAATTATTCATCAATTTCAAATTTTATAGATCAGACAGTTACCTGGATCAGCGAGGCGGTTGCAAGGAACAGGGCAGTGTGGAGTACAATTGATGTACAGTATAATCCGGATCCGACTGATGATTACAGTACTGATATTGCCAAAGTCA
The DNA here is from genome assembly GCA_003157055.1 of Bacteroidales bacterium. Taxonomy (GTDB): domain Bacteria; phylum Bacteroidota; class Bacteroidia; order Bacteroidales; family VadinHA17; genus LD21. Next base: position 16,777 of record PMIG01000387.1, read on the forward strand.
AGTCTTTCATACAGACACGTATATCCTGGATCACAAACTACCTGCAGTCGTCCACATTTGGCTGTCCTGACCGGACAATGCCGCCAATGGTCATAACTAAGATAAATTATAATCCGCTTCCTACGGTGACTGTAACAAATGGTCAGTATCTTGAATTTATTGAAATGACGAACTTGGGAACGAAAACGGTTGACCTTGCGGGTGATTATTTCCTCGGCACTGGTATTGTTTACCAGTTTCCGATGTATTCATATATACTGCCTGGTGCTGTAAGAATAATTGCCAGCAATTCGTATGCATTTAAACTGACTTATGGATTTCAGCCCAATGACCAGTTTACCAGGAATCTTTCAAATGAGGGTGAACAGCTCGTTCTCGCTGACCGGTTCGGAGATACAATTGACTACGTTAATTACTCCAGCTTACCTCCATGGCCTGATGCAAACGGGAACGGTAAATACCTGCAGGTAATTGATCCTTCCAGGGATAATAATGATCCGTCAAATTGGACCGCCACCGGCAAAATTATTGATTCTGACCCTGAGCTTACTGATTATGACGGATTGGCAATGTTTCCAAATCCGGCAACAGAGTTAGTCCATTTCAGTATGCCGGTTGCAATAAAGATTATTCAGTTGTTTAATATCGAAGGGAAGATGCTTATATCTGTTAACCCCGGCAGAAATGAGTATGACCTTGATATTTCAGCCTTTTCTGCAGGAATCTATTATATCAGGATAATATCCGCCACAGATTGTCAGGTTAAGAAACTTATAATTCAATAGTATTTGCTATAGCATATTGAAGCCGTCTGAATATAGTCAGGTCTCAATACAATGTGGAAAACTGACCAGCGGATGAATGGCTTAGCTTTGATTAGTTCATGCTCAAAAAACAGGGTACATCACAGAATACCTGATTTATGCTTAAAAAAGAACCTTATTTTTCGTAATACTCAAACAAGCTTAATACATAGGCGCCTGATCCGTAACCAACCATCGGTATAGTCCCGATGTACTGATTGTCCTTGTCCCTTATGCAATTGCACCAGATGTTGTTCATCCTGGCATCAGCGCTGACTTTATCCATTTGCAGCCTATTGCTGTACATCTCGGGAATAGTGTTATAATTGACTGAGGCCTGTGATGTAACAAAATTCAGTAATTCAGCGGCTTCCTGCTTCTCGTTGAATAAAAGAGAGGCCATTGCCAGACGAAGATTTATAAAAACCCATTCCTGGTTTTCATAAGGATCATTGCTATTCAGCCGTATATAGCCTGGCCGTGGCCCTTTTATACGCAAATAATTTTTGTATTCTTCCATATGGGAAAAGAATAATTGCCTGTCCCTTATCAACCCGTTGGCAAATATTTCAAATGCTCCGGCATCATAATATTCATGATCGGTTTTCAGCAGATCATTGCTATTCCCCTTGAAATATCTTTTATCACAAAGCATATTAGCTATTATTCCCTGCTTTAGCTTCTCGGCAGCAGATAAATAGGTCAGATACGGTTTATTATATTTTTTCAGGAGCATACCATATTGTTCCAGACCTCTGGCGCAGGCGCCTGAAGTAAATGTATATTGTCTGGGCATTGCCAGGTGATGTTCCCAGGGGCCTGAGTCAGCTTTAATTAACGAATTCGTGTCTATGCAAGCGATCGTGGCGTCAGCAACTTTTGAAGATACAAGGTGTTCCCATTTCTTAAGGAAGCTGCTGTCACCGCTTCGGTTCACGTAATCGGAGAATGCGATCAGGAACAGTCCGAAATCATCATATTCGATATTTGGTCCGGCCTCGTTATAATCACACTCTTCCTTTCCGTTACCAAAATACCGGGTAAGTGAGATCTGGTAATCCACCCCGGGTCCGTAATCCTTTCCATCCCTGTATATATAATGCTTAAAACGGTCTGATGGAGCTTTCAGCATGAATTCAAGGCCTTTTCTTGCCTCAGCGTACATTCCAAGACGGGTCATCGCCTGGATGGCAAAGCTGCCGTCACGCACCCATGCAGTATGCCATAAGCCCGGCCGGATGGAAGCAAGTATCTGACCATGCGAATACGGAAAAATCTCATAATCTGAAACCTGCGACATTTTTAAGATGCTGATGGACTGCTCCAGGACATTCCGCTCTTTCGCCGTTATATTTTCAGGAATAATGCAAGCCGAAATAGTATTTCGCATGTACTGAAGTTCTCTGTCAACGAGCGAGCTTTTTTCCCCGGAAAGTTCGGTAATGGTTTTTTGTAAGAGATTCCCGTCCTTATGCAGGGAATCGGAAAAGGAGAAAAGAAAATATTTCTCATAAAGGCCATCATTGTATGGTTTAATGAACTCACCGGAAATCAGGTTCCCCCGTATATGCATAGGCAGATCCTGAAGAGCGTTTTCCAGCAGGCTGATGCCACTTACTATATTGCCATTTCCTTTTTCAGCCAGGAAATCCAGATCGCTGATTTTATCCTTTTTCCCTCTGATCACTATATAAAATATGAGATCGTGACGGGTAAATGAGGAAAAATAATTCACTGTGAAATCCTTGTATTCTGTGCATATAATATGGGTGTTGGAGAGGTAGCAGGTTCGCAGCGGTTGTTCATTTGTTTTCAGGACGATATTACCTGCAAAAGGTGACACATATTGCCCAGAGTCATAGTTGGCAAAAATATGGGGATACACATCGTCGATCCGGTTCTCTTTTGCATTGTAAACGGCAACAATCAGGCCATTGGATGAGGTTAGCTTAAAGTAGGAAGGATCAATATGTCCGGAACTTTCCTGCGATTTGACTGGGACATGAATCAGGAGAAAGGCGATAAGGATCAAAATATATTTTCTCATACAATTGTTTGTAGAACAGTCAAAATTAACAATATTGAAATTGATTTACTGATACTGACACAATATAAAATGAATATCATATGCAAAAGCCGGGCTTATTGACCGCATTTCCTGTTTTCAGCGTTGCGACACCCGAATTTTAATCCTAAATGCATATCATTTGTTAATTCCAAAAACATGGTTGCTAATGAATTAAAATTCAATCATTTGATATAATATTCCGGTGCCTGCACCTTTGTCCTCTACGACAAACATTTATCTACAAATATTATGGTGCTCCGCACCTTGGACCTTAACTACAATTATTCATTTTTACATAGTTTGATGCGACGCACATTCCGGGCCTGATACTGAGCGGCAGAGCCGCATAATATTTG
>PMIG01000174.1 GCA_003157055.1 Bacteroidales bacterium
TGACTATTTTCGGCTCCGGAAATCCCATTTTCTGATAATGATGATGCAAAGGCGCCATGAGGAAAATTCTCCGGCCTTCACCATATTTTCTTTTTGTTCTCTTGAACCATGCCACCTGCATAACAACAGAAAGATTTTCAACAAGAAATATCCCGCAGAGAATTGGGATGAGAAGTTCCTTCCTTATGATTATTGCAAAAACTGCTATTATCCCTCCNNGTATCTCCCATGAATACCTGTGCCGGGTAAGAGTTATACCACAGGAAGCCAATTGTGGCCCCGATAAATGCTGCGGCAAAAATTACAAGCTCCTCTGATTGGGGAATAAACATTATATTAAGATATCTGGCATAGATGAAGTTGGACGAGACATATGCCAGTATTGCCAGTGCAACACCAATTATTGCTGAAGTGCCTGTCGCCAGCCCATCTAATCCGTCAGTCAGATTGGCGCCATTTGAAACTGCTGTAAGGATGAATATAACGATAAGAACATATACGATCCAGGTAAGAGGCTGGCGCAAGGGACCTTTGACGAATGAGACCAGCCATTTATAATCAAACTCGTTATTTTTTACAAATGGGATGGTGGTCTTCGTAGACTTNNGGCTGTCCGGTTAGTTCTATTCTCTGCCTGGTTGTCAGATTAACGTTTGTGACCTTTTCTGCGATCACTACATCCTTGCTGAAAAATAAGATAAGTCCAACAATGATTCCAAGGCCCACCTGCCCGATTATTTTAAATCTGCCTGCCAGTCCATCCTTGTGCTTTTTGAATATCTTGATGTAATCGTCAATAAACCCGATTAACCCAAGCCAAACAGTCGTCAGGAGCATCAGGAGAACATATATATTATCAAGCTTTGCAAAGAGAAGGGTCGGAACTACGATCGAAGCAAGAATAATAATCCCGCCCATTGAAGGAGTGCCTTTTTTCTGGTACTGTCCTTCGAGTCCAAGATCCCTGACCATCTCACCAATTTGTTTTTTCTGAAGAAGCAGAATCACTTTTTTCCCGATCATTAGGGAGATGAAAAGCGAAGTTATAATTGCAGCAGCCGACCTGAAGGATATATAGGTGAACACCCCGGCTCCCGGAATGTGCAGTTTATGAAGATATTCAAACAAATAATATAACATTTTTTCAAATATTATTTCTGCATTAATGCTTTCTTAAGCTCTTCCCTGTCGTCAAAATGGTGCTTCACCCCCTTTATATCCTGATATGTCTCGTGCCCTTTACCTGCAACTAATATCACATCTCCTTTGTTTGCGAGCATGACGGCAGTCTTAATTGCCTCACGCCTGTCGCAGATCCTTAATGTTTTTCCTTTCAGCCCGGGAATAATTCCGGCTTCCATATCATTAAGTATCATATCGGGATCTTCAGTCCGGGGATTATCGGAAGTCAGGATGACTTTTGTGCTACCTTCGGCCGAAATAGCAGCCATTTCAGGCCTTTTTGTCTTGTCGCGGTCCCCGCCGGCTCCGACAACCGTTATGAGCTGTATGTTTTTTTCCCTGATCTTGTTAAGGGTGCCGATTACATTTAAAAGTGCATCAGGTGTATGGGCATAATCCACAATTCCCGTTATCCCCCCCTGTGACCTTATAACTTCCAGCCTTCCTGCGACAGGTGTCAGATTGCTCAGAATAGTTAGGATATTTTTCCTGTCTGCGCCAAGAAGTTCCGAGGCTGCAAATACGGCCAGAAGGTTAGATGCGTTAAAATCGCCTACAAAACGAGTCCACACTTCTTCTCCCATTATCTTAAGCAGCATCCCTTCAAAGCTTTGCTCAATCAGGGTGCACCTGAAATCAGCAGCTCCCTTTACTGAGAATGTGTAATGACTTGCCTTGCAGTTCTGAAGCATGACCTTCCCGTTTTTATCATCTGCATTCACGAGAGCAAAAGCATTCGCTGGCAGCGAGTCGAAGAATTTCTTCTTTGCTGCAAGGTAATTGTCAAACGTTTTATGATAGTCGAGATGATCATGAGTGAGATTAGTGAAAATGCCGCCTGCAAATTTCAATCCGGAAATCCGCTGCTGATCAGCAGAATGTGAGCTTACTTCCATGAAAGCATAATCGCACCCGGCCTCAACCATCTCAGCCATCACCCTGTTAAGCTGAACAGGATCCGGCGTAGTATGAGTTGCAGGAAGCTCTTTGCTTACTACATAATTACAAACAGTCGAAAAAAGGCCGCACCTGTGACCCAGGCTGGTAAACATTTTATAGAGCAATGTAGCTATGGTCGTCTTTCCGTTTGTGCCGGTGACACCAATAAGCTTTAATGATGATGAAGGGTTGCCGAAGAAATTTGAAGCAGCCTGTCCGAGAGCCTTTGCCGAATCAGTTGTTTTTACCCATGTAACTTTCTTATCAGGAGCGGCAGGAAGTGTTTCGCAGATAATTGCTGATACTCCTGATTTGACTGCTCCGTCGATAAAACCGTGCCCATCGTTCTTTGATCCCTTTACTGCAATGAACAGTGACCCTTTCGTTACGTTGCGTGAATCAAAGGTGATATTATCAATCCCTGTCCTATCGTTCCCTGTAAGAGAAACTACCTTGATTCCTTTTAATATTTTTTCAAGATCCATAATTCTACATGTTCATATCAAGGGAAACTACCTGTCCTTCAAAATATCTGGCTCCGTGTTCAGGAGATTGCCTCTGCACTTTACCTTTGCCGCTGAACTTGACTCTGTAACCTGAATTCTCGAGAAGATAAATTGCATCTCTGAGGCTCATTCCGCGAACATCCGGCACGAGTCCTTCAACGACCTTAATTCCAACCAGACTGACCGTATCGCCACTCTCCCTTGTTGCCACCCAGTCAGTTTTTGCAGTTCGTTTGTATCTCACATCCAGTTCCTTCAGAACATCATTTATATCCTCGCGGTACCCGTTTCCTGCTTCCGGTGCAACAGGTTTTATATCGTCGTTATCGGTTTTATAATCCCTGAAAAAATTTGTTGCATAGATTTTATCAGATATTTCCTTGAAAACCGATCCGGCAACAACATTACCATAGTAGACCCCGTTTGAAGGAGCGTTTACCACAACGATGCATGAGTAGAGAGGATTCTCTGCAGGGAAATAACCGACAAATGAGGCCTGATATGATATTCCTCCGTTTGACTTATAACCCGATTTTCCCCTTGCTATCTGTGCTGTTCCTGTTTTACCTGCAATCTTGTAATTAGGATTCCTGAGGTTTGTTGCTGTTCCGCGCTCAACCACTCCCTCCATCATTGCTTTAGCCTTTCTGATTGTAGATCTGGATGCAATTGAATTTATAATGACATCCGTATTGTAGTGTCTCAGGATATTCCCGTTGCGCATTATTGCAGTAACGAAGCGGGGTTTCATCATCCTGCCATTATTGGCTATTCCGTTGTAGAACGTAAGCACCTGCAGGGGAGTGAGCTGAACTTCATAGCCATGCGCCATCATCGGAAGGGATATTCCCGACCATAATTTATCCCCCGGGTACCTTATCACCGGCGATCCTTCTCCTTTAAGCTGAATATCAAGCTTCTCATTCAACCTCATTGCATAAAGCCTGTTGACAAAATCCTTGGGGTTGTTTTTGTAATGCTCGTAAATAAGCTTGGCAGTTCCGACGTTTGAGGATTTTTCAAAAACCTGTTTGACGGTGAGTTTGCCTAATCCTTTATCTTCGTGGTCGCGTATTATCTTATTGTAGTATTTTACAGTGCCGTCACCTGTATCAACAACATCACCTGTGTCGATAACACCGTCTTCAATTGCAGCCATGAGTGACGGTAGCTTAAATGTTGAGCCTGGTTCGGTGCTCTCGGCAATAGCATAATTGTAGTATTCGTGGTAGTTACCGTCGTCCCCCTTCTCGAGATTGGCAATCGCCTTTATATCGCCTGTCTCAACTTCCATCACTACAGCACATCCATGATCGGCATCATGTTTCTCAAGCTGCTTCATAAGTGCGGTTGATGCGACATCCTGAAGGTCAATATCAATTGTAGTCATAACATCATTGCCGTCTTTTGAGTCGACGCTGCTTGCATTTTCGACTGTTATCCAGTCGCCGCCTGTAAGTCTTTGCTTTACTACAATGCCATTTTTTCCGGCAAGATCCTTGTCGAACGATCCTTCAATCCCAACCTCTGTGCCTTCAGTCCCCAGGTTCAGGTAACCTATAGTACGGGCGGCCAGCTCGTTGTTAGGCAGGATTCTCTTGTTTTCGGCCTGAGCTACCATTCCTCCCTTGTACTGTCCTTCCCTGAAAATAGGAAGCTCTTTGATCTGCCTGAGGGTCTCATAATCAACTTTGCGCTGGATCAGAAAGTACCTGTCGCCCCGTTTTCTGGCATCAGTAATTACAGCTTTCCATCCGGCAGCGGATCTCTGACCAAGAAGTTTTGACAGGCCGGCTGAGAGTCCATTGATACCGCTTGACCATGTCTGTCCTGACATGCCGCTGCTATGGGTATCCATATAAATGGTATAGTAAGGCACGGAGCTTGCCAGAAGTCGACCGTCACGGGCAAGTATATCACCCCTGGTGGCAGGCATCTCGGCAGTCTGATAAACATATTTTTCGCTCATTGCTGCCCATTTCCCATGCTGAACGATCTGCAGGACGAGTATCCTGATGAGGATGGTAATAGCAAGCAGGGCAATTGCAAAATATACAATGCCACTCCTCATTACTATTTCATCCCTAACTGCCATTTTCTATTTCTTATTTACAATTACCTTGTATGGTGGGGTTTTCAATTCTTCAAGTGTAAGTCCTCTTTCCTTTATCAGGTTATATACTTCCGACTGCCGGCTCAGGTTCATAAGGTCGGCAGAAGTTGAAAGCGATTCAGATCTCAGGTCCCTGACTTCACGCTCTGTTTTTGTCAGTTCCCGTGTGATTTTCTCGGCATGAAACCTGTTTCCTATGTAAATTGCAGCAAGCAGAGTAATAAGCAGAAAGTACCAGAGGTTCTTAAGAATGATCCTTTCAGTGACCATTGATCCGCTCAGAAGTTCTTTTATGAAGCTTCCGCTCTTTGCCGGGCTGGCTTTTTTGCCTTCCTTTTCCTTAATCTCTGCCATTTGTTATATTTTTTCAGCCACCCTGAGCCTGGCGCTCCTTGACCTGCTGTTCCTGGCAACCTCGTCATCGCCGGGAGTTATTCCTTTTTTGGTTATCGGCCTGAACGGAGTTTCGGCATTGCCATAAAAATCCTTATTTTCAATACCTTCAAAATTGCCGGTACGCATAAAATTCTTTACTACCCTGTCTTCGAGTGAATGATAGGTAATTACGACCAGCCTTCCTCCCGGGTTAAGCAGATCGAGAGACTGCTGCAACATCTCCTTCAGAAAATCTATCTCATGGTTTACAGCAAT
>PMIG01000259.1 GCA_003157055.1 Bacteroidales bacterium
AGGTTCTCAAAAATTGTGGTTTTAATACAATTTTTTATCACAGTACTGCTCATATGTTCTCTTATAGTTACCCGGGCACAAATCAGATACATGAAAAACGTACCTCTTGGTTTTGATGTATCAGGTGTGATGATGGTCGAGGATCTTTCAGATCAGGTTATGAGGAATACCGGGAATTTAAAAATGGAGTTGGAGAAGCTGCCATTTGTTCAAGGCGTTGGTGCATCTCATCATCAAATGGGTGGAAGGTGCAGCGGCCAGTCGATAGCTTTGCTCAACAATCAAGAAGAAAAGCCAATAAAAGAATACAGAGTTTCATCCGGGTTTTGTGAAACAATGAAGTTACAGCTTATTGAAGGTGAGTTTTTTAATCGCGAAACGACCAATGGGAATGACATTATTCTAAACGAAGCGGCAATCAAGATGCTTGGTGTAGAGTATACGCCGGGAATGAGGGTGCTCTATAAAGATGAGCCTGCTGTAGTTTCAGGCATTGTTAAGGACTTTTATTACGACGGATATGCCGGAAATAGTATTGACCCACTTGTGCTTCGGCAGATCAATGATTATGCTTCCACATTTTATATACGCACGAATGGGAACTTATCTCCGGATCAGCAAAAACAGATTGTTGCAGTTTTTAAGCAGTTTGACACTGAGAATATACCAACATTTATTCCCCTTGGCGATATATACAAAGCCAAGTTTGAAAAGGACGAACAAGTGTTTACCATGGTCTCCTGGGGGACCTATCTTGCTATCCTGCTAAGCTTCGTGGGAATACTGTCATTATCTGTGTTGAATGTTGAACGCCGGACCAAAGAGATTGGGATACGAAAGATTGTAGGCAGCAGCGAAGGTGAGATTATCAGAAATCTGTTAGGCGAAACAATTTTATTGATAACCATTGCTTCCCTCTTCGCTTTCGGAGTATCATATTATTTATTGTTGCATTGGTTAAGTCATTTTGCATTGAAAATCAGTATGCATGCCGGATATTTCATTATCAGCGGATTATTGGCATTTGTCATCGTCTTACTGGCAGTGAGCTGGCAGAGCTGGAAGGCAGCAACAATGAACCCGGTTAAGGCGCTGAGATATGAATGACCCCCAACCCCCAGCGGAGGGCTTAAAGACATAAAACAGAGATTTGAATTGAGATATAATGTTAATCGAAACCGTGATTTCTATTTCATAAAATAATAACATGAAATACATTTTTCGCTATCTGAGAAAAAACAGCAGTTTTACCTTTATAAATATTGTGGGACTTGCTTTTGGATTCACATGTGCCATTCTTATTCTTATGCATGTATCCAAGGAGAGTTCGTACAACAGCTCCTTGCCTGATCATGACAGAGTTTTCAACCTGGTGCAGAAAAGCCCTGACTCACCTTTAGGTAATACCACAATAAGTTATGCCCTTTCACCAATGCTGGCCGATTATTTTCCTGAAATAGAATACTTCGCCCGCACAGAAAATTTCAGTTCAATCAGTAATTGTATTGTCTCTTATCAGGCTCCTGGCAAGAGCGATATATTGAGTTTCAATGAATATAACTTTTATCTTGCCGGCAGCAATTTATTTCAAATATTACAATATCCTTTTATTGAGGGTACCGGCGAAAATGCCTTGAAAAATGCCAATTCCATCGTATTGTCGAAGGAATCAGCAGAAAAGTATTTTGGAAATGAATCGGCCCTGGGCAAAACCCTTATTCTAAACGATGATAAATTTTTCACGGTTTCTGGAGTGGTCGATATTCCCGAATATGTAACATTCCACTTTTCTATGCTTGTTCAAGAGACATCTTTGCGATCCGAATCCTATCTCAAAGGGTGGGACAGCAATGGCCAGCCATTCTTTAAGTTGAAAAGTAATGTCGATTACAAAGCCTTCAACAAAAAGATCGAGCATTTTTACGCTGAGCGTAAACCTGAAAACATCCGCAATCCTGAACTCCTGACCCTTTCATTGATTCCTGCCACAGAACGTCGATTGTATTACAATAAAAATCCACTATGCCTTTTAATTTTTGCCGGAATTGTGGTTTTGGTTGTAAGTGTTTTAAATTATATAAACATGTCGACTTCGCTGGTTCAAAAACGAACATCTGAAATTGCACTTAAAAAGATATCAGGTGCCAGCAAAAATATTATAAGCCGGCAATTTTTACTGGAAACTTCGATAATTGGTTTTTTAGCTGTTCTTCTGGGGGACATCTTTTCTATAATAGGCAGCCCTATTTTCAGTAAACTTACTGGTTCAGATTTACTACCCTATTTAAAAAGCCATATCTCACTTTTCATCGCCATGAGTCTTTTACTCTGGCTTATTGTGTCGTTATCGGCAGGGTTTTACCCGGCATTGATTTTGTCAGGGGTAAAACCACTTACCTTATTCAGAAAAAGCAGCAGACCAAAAACAGGTTTCCAAGGCAAGAATGTTTTGGTCATCTTTCAGTTTATAATTTCCATCATACTGGTTATTATAACATTAATGGTGAATAAGCAATATCGGTTTATGACACGATTACCGCTGGGTTTCGATAACAAGATGGTAATGCAGATACCCTTAACCAACAAGCTAAAGGCAAGCTTTCTTAACTTAAAAGATGAACTAAAGAAGATTCCGGCGGTAAAAGATCTTTGTGCCGCTTCATCCATGCCTGCAGGAATACCAAATCATTCGGGTGTTATGTGGATCGATGACAAAGGAGAAAAACATGAAGATTCGTTTGCTTTTGCTATAGTATCAGATGGTTATACGCAAACATTCGGCATGAATATGTCTGTTGGAAACGAGTTTGTTGACAAAAAATCTGAGGAACTTAAAGGGATAATTGTGAATGAAACCGCAGCAAGGATTCTGGGTTATGAAAACCCACTTGGGAAACAAATTCAGTTTTGGGGCAAACAGAATGCAATTATTGGTATAGTAAAGGATTTTCAGAATAACTACATCTTCAACAGGGTTGCACCGATGGTAATGTCGGCTCACCCCGACAACCAGGGATTCGCAAAATATCTGTTCATAAGCATATTGCCAGGTGACATCGAACGAACAATAAGAACTATCGAAAAAACAATTAAAAAAATCTCACCTGAATTTCCTTTTGAGTACAGCTTCACAAACGCTGAATTCGAAGGCTATATCAACGAAATAAAGCAAATTAACAACACCTTCAGGTTTGCCAGTGTAATTTCGATTTTACTTGCCATAATCGGTCTTGTTGCGCTTACCTATCAAGCAACACAATCGAGGATAAAAGAGATAGGTATCCGAAAAGTCAATGGAGCACGAATAATTGAGGTTGTTGCGCTGCTAAACAATAGTTTTATGTGGGATATAATTATAGCGTATTTAATAGCTTGTCCGGTCGCATGGATGATTATAATCAGACTCTTGCAGGGTATCGATAACAAAACTACTATAACATGGTGGGTATTCTTATTAGCAGGGCTCATGGTAGGTTTTGTTGTCTTACTGACTGTTAGCTGGCAGAGCTGGCGGGCAGCATCAAGGAATCCGGTGGAAGCGCTCCGATATGAGTGACCCCCCACTACCTCTCAGGTTCGGCTTCTCCCCCCAGGGGTGGAGAAAAGAAGAGGAGGGTAATCAGAATGACTGAAAGCCTACGATAGCGTATCTTATCAGGATTGAGGCACTTCGTTATGAACTATCAATTAATAGTTAGTTGATATTTAAGTATTTGAGCGAAGAAACTCCTCAATCTTCTTTATCATATTCTTTGATCCCGCGTAGAATGGAGAACGCTGATGAAGCGATCGGGGGACGATATCAAGAATACGGTCCGTTCCGTTTGAGGCTTCACCGCCAGCCTGTTCAGCAATAAAAGCGATGGGGTTGCACTCATAGACAATCCTTAGCTTACCCTCGGGTGCGTTTTCATTCTGAGGATATAAAAAGACACCACCCATCAGCAGATTCCTGTGAAAATCCGAAACCAGCGATCCGATATATCTTGATGTGTACGGCCTGCCTGATTTCTCATCTTTCTCCTGACAAAACTTGATATATTTTTTTATTCCTGAAGGGAGATAGATATAGTTTCCTTCATTTATCGAATATATCTTACCATCATCTGGAGTCTTAATACAGGGATGCGACAGGCAGAATTCACCGATGGAAGGATCGAGCGTGAACCCGTTGACGCCATTTCCCGTCGAATAGACAAGCATTGTAGAAGATCCATAGATTATATAGCCTGCAGCTGCCTGTTTTGATCCGCACTGAATAAAATCCTCATTAGTAACTTTTTCTCCACGTGGAGTCACCCTCCTGTAAATTGAGAATATTGAGCCTACAGATACATTATAATCAATGTTTGATGAACCGTCGAGCGGATCCATGCAAACGACATAATTCCCCTTTCTGGCAAATTTGTCAGTAAATACTATTTCGTTCTGATTTTCCTCGGTTGCTACTCCACAGCATTCTCCGCTTGCAAGAAGCGCATCGATAAATACTTTATCAGCAAAGACATCAAGCTTCTGCTGATTTTCTCCCTGGATATTTACTTCTCCCGACCGTCCAATGATATCGACAAGCCCGGCTTTGTTGATTTTCTTGTTTACAATTTTTGCCGCGGTTCCGATATGATGAAGCAAGCTCGAAAGCTCCCCTTTGGCATACGGAAAATCTTTCTGACGCAGAGTCACAAAATCATTTAGTGTGGTTATCTTATAGCTATTCATTCTGATCACTAAGTTAAACTATTATTTCGAGCATCAGGCGATCCTCAGAATTGGTTTTTAAAGCGGAAATCCTAATTTTATAACAAATTTCATTTTATGAAGGTCTACAAATTCGGAGGCGCCTCTGTAAAAGATGCAGCCGGAATTAAGAATCTCACTTCTATTATTTCAAAGGAGAAAGAGAGTCTTGTTGTTGTGGTTTCTGCATTCGGAAAAACGACCAACGCACTGGAGATGGTACTGAAAGCCTGGCTTGCAGGAGGAAATAGTTACAGGGACCATCTCGATAATATCTACAGTTATCATGCAGCAGTTGCCGAAGAGTTATTTCCCTCCGGGAATTCGGCAAAAGGCAGAATTGATATGTCCTTTGCCATGTTGAAGGAATATCTTCTTAAGGCAAAGAAATCGCATTATGATTTTGAATATGATCAGGTTGTCTCGTATGGTGAGATATGGTCCACAATAATAGTTGCAGAATACCTGAAAAGGAGCGGGTTAAATGCTGCATGGGTCGATATCAGAAGTAGCCTGCTAACCGACGAAAGGTTCAGGGATGCCGATATTCTGTGGAATGAAAGCACCGGAAGAATTCAGAAAATATTTGACTTCAGCAAGTTCAGTATGTATGTTACACAGGGATTCATTGGAGGAACGATCAACGGCCAATCCACTACACTTGGCCGGGAAGGATCTGATTATACAGCAGCTATTATGGCAAACATGCTGGATGCGGATAGCGTTACTTTCTGGAAAGATGTACCTGGACTATTGAATGCCGATCCCAAATGGATGCAGGATGCCCGGAAGCTCGAGGAAATGTCGTATAGGGAAGCAGTGGAAATGACGTTCTCGGGAGCAAAGGTCTTACATCCGAAGACAATTAAACCACTCCAGAACAAGAACATTCCTCTTTTTGTAAAATCTTTTCTTAATCCATCGGAGAAAGGAACCATGGTTGTTGCTTCCCCGACTCTTACCAAAATACTGCCAGTTTACATAAGGAAAGAGAACCAGATTCTTATCTCTATCCTTCCGAAAGATTTTTCCTTTGCCATGAGTGATAATCTGAGCATGATATTCCATTTATTCATGCTTAACGGCATAAAGGTAAATCTTGTCGAAGCCAGTGCTGTAAGCATTGATGTTTGCGTCGATGATGATAGACCAAAGGTAGAAACCCTGCTTTCCTCCCTGAAAGATGATTATTCAATCATTTATAACGAGAATGCAGAACTTCTTTCAATACGGCATTACAATCAGGAAGCAATTGACAGGATTACTAAAGACCGCGATATATTGCTTCAGCAGCGGACCAGGAGCACGGTCAGGTTTGTGGCAAGGAAGAATTAAGAATGCCACCAAGGCTCTAAGACACTAAGAATCAAGAATCGCAAAGATCATATTTTTTTGTAATTACAACTTTGTGAACCTTAGTATCTTTGTGACTAAGTGGCGAAGAATCTTATCGGTTAAAAGATAATCTCTGCCCCCGGTAATCTTCGTTAATGACACCATTATTATATACTATAGTCCCGTTTACAATGGTTGTCAGAACTTTTGATCTGAAAGTTGTTCCCTCGAACGGAGACCAGCCGCACTTATATAATATATTGTCCTTTGCTACGGTCCAGGAATTGTCCGGATCAACCAGACACAGGTCAGCCTTGTAGCCTTCCCTTAAAAATCCCCGTCCCTTAATATTAAAAAGTATGGCGGGGCTATGGCACATTTTATCGATTATTTTTTCAAGGGTGAAAGTATTCCTGTGCCACAATTCAAGCATAGCAACAAGCGAATGTTGAACGAGTGGGGCTCCTGATGGTGATTTGAAATAGGTGTTCGATTTTTCCTCGATGGTATGAGGAGCATGATCAGTAGCAATAACATCGATGAGGTCAGATTTCACAGCATCTGTGAGCGCTTCTCGATCGAACCTGGTCTTTATTGCCGGGTTCCATTTTATCCTGGAACCAAGTTCCTCATAGAAAGAATCGTCAAACCAGAGATGATGCACACAGACTTCCGCTGTAATCCTTTTTTCTGCCAGAGGGACCTTATTGCTAAGAAGTCTCATCTCATCGGCAGTCGACAGGTGAAAAAGGTGAAGCCTGGTATTGAACTCCTTTGCAAGACTTACGGCAAAAGAAGAAGAACTGAAGCAGGCTTCCCGGCTTCGGATAAGGGGATGCATTTTTATAGGCACATCCTCGCCATACTTCAGCCTGTATATCTCCTGGTTCTTCCTGATAATCTGTTCATCTTCGCAGTGTGCATTTATTGTAAGATGAGCATTCTTAAACAGATTTCTCAACGCTTCTTTATTATCAACAAGCATGTTTCCTGTCGATGAACCCATAAAGACCTTGATCCCGCAAACCTCAGCAGGATTAACCTTCAATATTTCGCCAAGATTATCATTGGTCGCCCCGATGCAGAATGAGTAATTAATAAGTGAGTGTTCAGAGCCGAGCCTGTATTTTTCATTAAGTGTTTCTATTGTAATAGTTTGCGGTATAGTGTTTGGCATGTCCATGAATGAGGTTATGCCGCCAGCTGCTGCAGCCCGTGATTCGGTGAATATATCTCCTTTATGGGTAAGCCCGGGTTCCCTGAAATGTACCTGGTCGTCAATGACTCCCGGGATCAGAATCAATCCCTGAGCATTGATGATTATTGCATCAGATGGTTGCTCAGTCTCTCCAGGTGATGATATTGCTGAAATGATCTCATCCTTCACAAGCAGATCACCCTTGAATGATCGTCCCTCATTTACAATAGTAGCATTCCTGATTAATATGCTGGACATCAGCTCTTTTTATAGTTTATTTTATCTGACCGTTGTGTCAGAGCACCTTTGTACCTTTGTACCTTTGTACCGCTGTACCATTCGTACCTAATTTCTTCTGAATTTTGCGAACAGGCTCTTTACCTTCATCCTTGGAACACCAATGAATGCTTCGCTGAAAATGCCCCCCGACATTTTGGAGGAACCAAGTTTCCTGTCGGTAAAGATTATTGGAATCTCGATTATCTTGTATCCAAGCTTCCATGCAACGAATTTCATTTCGATCTGAAAGCCATATCCTTTTGACCGGATATGAACATTTTTTATATCTTCCAGGACTTCTTTCCTATAGCATACAAACCCGGCAGTAGTATCCATAATTTTCATGCCGGTAATTATCCTCACATATATTGAGGCACAATATGACATTAGTACTCTTGAGAGCGGCCAGTCTACAACATTAACACCGCTGATGTATCTCGAACCGATAGCGACATCTGCCCTATGGTCATTGCATGCATTGAAGAGCCTGACCAGATCGCGCGGGTCATGTGAAAAATCGGCATCCATCTCATAAATGAAATCATATCCTTTATCGAGAGCCCATTTAAAACCTGTAGTATAAGCGGTGCCGAGTCCTAGCTTTCCGGGCCTCTCAACGAGATTGAGATTTGAAAATGACTTTTGGAGTTCTTTTACTATAGAAGCAGTGCCATCCGGGGAATTATCATCGATGACAAGGATGTCAAAGCTTACATTAAGGGAGAAAATTGCTTTGATTATTGCTTCTATATTTTCCCTTTCCTTATATGTTGGTATAATAACTATATTTGACATTTCTTTGATATTATTGCGAAAATAAGGAAATTAGATTAATAGATAATAAATCAAATATATTATTTAACGCAGCTGACTGTAATATATTGGAAGACGAAACTGTCGGAATAACTATAATCGCTACAAGATTTTCCTGATGAGGCATAATTCGTTAAACATTATAAAGTGGCTGTTGATACCAGCTTTATTAATAATGCTCAGCCATGAGGGATTTTCCCAGCAGTTAACATGGAATGCAGGTCTGTTTTCTTTTTTCGATAATACTGAGTTTGGCAAATCCAAGGTTAAGATACCTCAGACTATGGCTGGGGTTATGCTCATACCCGAAGCCGGATTAACCTGGGATACAATACATGAGGTAAACTTTGGTGTAAACCTTATGCATGAGTTTGGCAGTTCAAAGCCTGTAGATAAATTCTATACAACAGCTTATTATTGTTATGACAGCAATCCGTTCAGGTTTATAATGGGAGCATTTCCCAGAAACATGGCGGTTGAAAAATACCCCAGGCTTTTTTTCCAGGATTCAATATCATATTACCGTCCTAATCTTAATGGTCTTTTTGCAGAGTACAGGCAAGGGGATGATTATTTCAATTTTTGGCTTGATTGGACGGGACGTCAGTCGCCTACGGTTCATGAAGCTTTCTTCCTGGGATTTAGCGGAAGATATGATATTGGAATTTTCAAAATTCAACATTTCGATTATTATTTTCACTATGCGAGTAAAATGAATCCTGTAGTAGACGAAGCCCTGCATGACAATTTTTTGTCTCTGACCTCTGCAGGCCTCAGCCTTTCTGACAGTTTTTTCCCCGGTAGGCTTGAAGCAAGCGCAGGATGGGTGGCCGGACTGGAGAGAGCCCGTGCCGACAATACCGGCTGGATCAGGAAGAACGGGCTTCTGGTGGAAGTGCGGGCCGAATATAAGTTTATTGGTCTCTTCAATACATTTTACACAGGCAGCGGTCTTATGCAGTTTTATAATGATCATGGCAATGACCTTTACTGGGGAGATCCTGTTTACAGGGCAAGTACATCAGACCGCGCAGACATTTATCTTGATTTTATAAGAAGCAGCAAAATCAAGCTGGAGATTACGTATTCGCTTCATTTACTTGAGGGAAGAATTTATAATGAGCAGATGTTAAAGTTAAAGGTGAATCTTGATGGAAGAGTAAAAAAGTAATCAAACCATGCAGGATATCATGTAATTGATCATGTAAATTAAAGTACTTCGAAATAATTTATTTTTTTTTGCATCTTTTCTTGTTGAGAAAAAATCAATTTATATCTTTGCACCCGCTTTAAGACGAAAAATTGTTTGATGAGATTATAAAGAGAGTACTAAACTGGATGTCTTAAAAGCAAAAAGAAAAGTTCTTTGATTATAATGAGTCCAAAGTTCAAGGTTTATTGTTCAAAACCTGGAACCCCGCCGGAATAGATTTGGATGTTCAGTCGGGAGGGCTGAAACCTGGAACCTGGAACCTGAAAAAAATAGTCCCGTAGCTCAGTTGGTTAGAGCGCTACACTGATAATGTAGAGGTCCCCGGTTCAACTCCGGGCGGGACTACAGCGACCTCTGAAGCCTTGGCGAAGGAGGTCTTATCCAAAGAAGCTTTATAGCTTAAGAAGAATTGGCCTTTGCTAAGCTTCGGCGGACAACGGGGGAATTAGCTCAGTTGGCCANNCTTATTCTCCACCATAGCCCTCCGAATCCGCCTTCTGGCGGAATAGGAGGGTTTTTAATTCCGATGCGGATGATATTGTTAAAACTTCTTCAGGTTACGGTGGACAAAGCCAACTTGAAAGCGTAAGCCAAAGCTAAGAAGAGTAAAAAATAAGTTCTTTTAATTTTGGAAGCAAATTATTCATTAACAGAGTATAATGAAGGTTTGTTTTTGAAACGCAGAGAATATTTTGAAAATAAATAAAAATAAATTTGGAGATTAAGTTTTAACCTCATACATTTGCACCCGCTTTTATACAAAAAATGTTGGTTGAAGGGTTAGAAGAGATAGGATTCCGGCTTTAGAAAAGAAGGGAAAAGGAAGCAGGGGGAGAGCCGGAAAAATTATCTCGATTTTTTTTNNAGTTCTTTGAAATTATGAAGTATAAACAACCAGGCGAGATTGACAATCTCGTCTAAGAAACTTGTTAGTATTTTAGAATGAGACATGGAGAGTCTTCATAAAGAGATTTAAGAATAAATTTTAACAATGAAGAGTTTGATCCTGGCTCAGGATGAACGCTAG
>PMIG01000101.1 GCA_003157055.1 Bacteroidales bacterium
TACCCGTATAAGGATTCCCGGTATGATCTGTGTAACATGATATTTAAATGTATTGGGCGTGTTTACCCTGTCGACATGAAGGAGCCAGTAAGTATCGGCCCGCTTTGGCTGCTTCTGAAAAATCGAATAGATAACCTTGGATTCAACCTGGTCATGCTTGTTTGCTCTTATAATATAAACCAGGTTTGTCGCAAACCTCGGAACAGATTCATCCTTGCTGAGATCTTTGAAAAGATCAAGATATTTATCGAGATCGGCAAAAGTAATATACCTGTTTTTTATCTTCCTTCCGAAATACCAGCCGACCATTATCAGAGAGTACAAAGAGGCAAGAATTAATGTCAGCCAGCCTCCGGATCTGAATTTATGCAGGTTGGCAATAAGGAAAGTTCCTTCAATAGTCAGGTATGTCATAAGAAGTGCAAGCACGAGCCTGTGATTAAGCCCCTTCTGGTATAGGTAGAAAGAAAGGAGGAATGTGGTCATTATCTCAGTAATGGTAATAGCCAGCCCGTATGCAGCATTCATATTAGTTGATTCCCTGAAGAATATTACTACAAGGCTGGTTGCAAACCAGAGAAACCAGTTTATATTAGGCAGATATACCTGACCTCTGACATATGTCGGGTGAAGAATCCTGATCTTTGGCCAGAAATTGAGTGAGACAGCCTCACTTAATAATGTAAATGAGCCGCTTATTATCGCCTGGCTGGCTATTATAGCTGCCGCTGTTGCCAGCAGGACTCCGGGAATCAGGAACCATCGTGGCATCATCTCAAAGAATGGGTTTACATAAGCGCCAGATTCAATATGCATCATCAGCCAGGCACCCTGTCCGAAATAGTTAAGCAGCAAGGCTATCTTTACAAATAGCCATGCAACCTGGATATTCTTCCTGCCGCAATGGCCCAGGTCGGCATAGAGAGCTTCCGCACCTGTGGTACAAAGGAATACAGCTCCCAGTAAAATAAAACCTCCGGGGTATTGAGTCAGAAACCGATAGGCATAAAATGGATTTATAGCAGCCAGGATACCAGGATGGAGCATCAGCTGCGAAAATCCAAGTATACCGAGCATTGAAAACCAGATAAGCATAATCGGTCCGAAGGAGCTTCCTACGAAATTGGTTCCGAACTGCTGAATGAAAAAAAGTGCTGCCAGGATAATAAGAACAATCGGGACAACATGTATACCAGGATTAATTAACTTTAATCCTTCAACTGCCGATGTAACTGTAATGGATGGAGTTATAACCCCATCGGCTAAAAGCGCGGCGCCTCCAATTATTGTCAGTACCGCAGGCCATGAAGATTTTTGCTTTATCAGGGCAAAAAGGGCAAAAATTCCTCCCTCACCATTGTTATCAGCCCGAAGGGTAATAAGTACATATTTTATTGTAGTGGAAAGTGTCAGAGTCCAGAAGATACAGGAGAGTCCTCCATATATGAGCAACACGTTGAAATTCCCCCTTCCTCCGGTTATAATCGCCCTCATCGTATAGAGAGGACTGGTGCCGAGGTCGCCGAAAACAATGCCAAGCGTGACGATCAGTCCGGCTAATGAGAGCTTTTTAATATCTGGATGTCGCTGAGCCATGGTTATCTGTCGACGCGAAAGAGGGCAAAATTAAATATTAATAGTGTCAGATAGAGAATTAATTTCAACAAAATTCAGCATTTGGCAACAATCAGGCTTTATCAAAGAACCTTTAACATGATTTTTTAACAATAAAATTATCTTTGCTGAGGTCGAATCTATAATGAGATTCCGGCTCTAACTCACATGATATGCTCAAAAAGTTATTATACACTTCGTTTCTCCTTATTTTTGGAGTTACTGTCACCGGGCAGATAAATAACCTTCCTGCAAATAAAGTCTCAATCCTGGTCATGGGAGACATAATGGGCCATGATGAACAGATCTGGTCGGCTGAGAACAGGGAGACACATACATATAATTACGATACTGTATTCACATATGTGAGACCGATTATTTCCGAAGCTGGTATTGCCATAGCCAATTTTGAAGTCACTCTGGCCGGTCCTCCATATAAGGGATATCCCCAGTTCAGTTCACCGGCTTCCCTCGCAGTTGCGTGCAGGAACGCAGGTATCGATTGCATGGTGACTGCCAATAATCATGCTGCCGACCGTGGTAAAACTGGCATTGAAGGGACCATCAACCGTCTTGATAGTCTCGGCATACATCATACCGGTACATTTCTAAGCCAGGAATCGAAGGAGGCTCTTCAGCCGCTGATGATCCGAAAGGATGGCCTCTCAGTTGCCCTTCTCAATTATACTTACGGCACCAACGGGAACGCAGTTCCGGAACCTGTAATCGTAAATTTGCTTGACAAGGAGCGGGTTGCAGAAGATATTGAAAAGGCAAAAAGAATGAACCCCGACCTGATATTACTCTTCCTTCACTGGGGCACTGAATACGATACAGTACCTTCACCTTTGCAGACTGAGCTTGCAGCATATTTCTTTTCAAAAGGTGCCGACCTGATAATCGGGTCACATCCTCACGTTCTTCAGAAAATGGTATGGTACAGGGATGGCAATGAGATGAACAAAGCTGTTGTTTACTCACTTGGTAATTTCATCTCGAACCAGCGGAAACCAAAAACCGACGGAGGGTCAATGGTTAAAATTGATCTTGAAAAAGAAGGAAACTCATGGAAAATATCCAGTGCAGGCTTCTTCCTGACATGGGTCTACACTCCGATTGTAAAATACAGGAAGCAGTTTTATATACTTCCATGTTCTGAATTTGAAAAAAGGCCTGAGTTTTTTGTCAACCCGGCTGACTTCCTGCAAATGAAACAGTTCATTGACGATTCAAGGAGACTGCTTTA
>PMIG01000232.1 GCA_003157055.1 Bacteroidales bacterium
TGTCTATTTTGTTCTCGTTTTCGACAATCTCTGCCCTAAGCTTTTCAAGAGGTATATTACTATTTCCTGACATGTACTTGTCAAGCCGTGTAAGCTGCGAAAGTACAATTTCAGCCATCTCTTCAAAGCTGCTGACAATATCCTGAACTACTTCCTCAATCCTTGTTTTCATCTTTTATTTCATTTCATATAACTTAAAAACTCTGAGGAATATAGAGTAAATGTAAATTTAAATTCTATTTCCTGCAGACTAGGATTATTTTATTTATCTGCTGCAAAGATAATTACATTAATAATTACAGTAATGTCAAAAGTGTTACTTAATTGTTACAGTTTTATCAATTTTCAAGTGAGGAGGCGCATATTTATCACTACTGACCAGCTAAAATTGAGAGATTCTTCACTTCACTTAGAAAGACGAACGTTTAGTGAAGTGGAGAGGACTTGGAGGTAGTTTGATGTATTTTTTTAAACTATTTTTAGTACCTTTCAGGTCTGATTCAGGTTCATTATGAGATTTTTATTTGTCATTATTACAGGATCTTTTTTATTATTATCGGATTTCTCTTTTTCCCAGATATTTATACATCCAAATTTTGGACTGAAAAGTCATGAGACGCTGGTAATCGAAAAGGTAGAACTGACATCCATAGCTGCAACATTTTTCCTGAGTATTGAGAACCGTATCCCGAATGGAAGTTTTTGCGCCGATAAAAATATCTTCATTGTCTATCCCGATGGAACCCGCAGCAAACTGGTCTCTTCTGAAAATATACCTGTCTGCCCCGACACTCACAAATTCAAAGATCCAGGTGAGAAGCTCGATTTTACACTCACTTTCCCACCCCTTAAACCGGGGACGGAATGGATAGATCTGATAGAAGATTGTTCCGATAATTGTTTTTCATTTTATGGCGTCACTCTCGACAATGACCTAAATGGAAAAATTGACGATGCTTTTTTGCTTTCCGGGAATGATGAGCCCGTAAAAGCTATGTTAAGCTTTATAGATATTACTGAAGCTGTCGATAAGAAAAACCTTGGCATCGAGGGTTTTCTTTATATGAATATCATCAGGCTGGAAAAGCAGAATGGCAACGAGGTGAAGGCTGCCCAGTGGTACACAAGGATGAAATCATCCGGAGCACCGAGACTCCAGCAGTATATAAAATACCTGAATGATCAGGGAATAAAATATTAGTAAGTTCCTTCCAGAATCTTGAGTTCTGACAATGTGATCCTGTAATTAAGCTGTGCGGCGTAATAATCCGATTCCGCTTTTGCCATTGCAGCTTTTGCACCAAGAACATCAGCCCCAAGATTCAACCCTGAACTGCTCCTGTTGTTCTGTATCTTCAGATCCTCCCGGCGATATATTACAACCTTTTCAGCAACCCTGATAAGCTCTTCGGATTGTTTCAGCTTGCGGTATGCTTTGACTATATCCTTACTTACCTGTTCCTTCGTATTTGCAAAATTCTCTTCAGCCTGCTTCCTTGCCGAGATCCGCTGAAGCTGAACCGTCCTGTTCGACAGCGCATCCTGTAAATTCCACTTCAGCGAAGCTCCCACGAATGCGTTATTTTTCGGGTAAATGACGCTGCCATTCTGGTAGGTATAACCTCCCAACAAGCCGATGTCGGGAAGGTAGCTGAATTTGCTTGCCCTTATTGCGTTATCGGCTTTTGTCTTGTAAAGAGAAGCGATCTTCAGGTCACTGTTCCCTGCAACAGCATCATTTAATGCAGTATCAATGGCAGGAATATTTTCAATCAGGCTTTCAGCATTAACGGGCTCCAGGGTAATGCTGCTTCCTGGAGCGAGTCCTGTAAGCTGCTTCAGATCAGCCGCATAATCCTCATATTGAATTTTAAGCTTCAACAGGTTCTGCTCTTCATCAGCTTCGGCAGCTGATAATCCATAACTGTTCGATTCTGTTGTCTTTCCGGCTGAGACGGCACTGACAACATCTGCTAGCTTCATTTTTGCAAGGGTCACCTTAAGCTCAGCTTCTTCAATCTGTTTCTGAATTACAAGAAGCCCGAAGTAAAGCTTTTCAACCGCCTGCCTGATCTGGTTCTCAGCTTTTGCCTCCTCATTCTGCGCAATGCCGTATTCCGTCTTAGAAACATTTACTCCTGCATTGATTCTCCCGATCTGGGTAATAGGCTGGTACAAGGTTACTCCGGCCTGGTAATTATTATGATTCCCCATTTCAATAACTTCATCTTTTGCAGGCAGCGGTATCAGGATGGCGCCGAGCGGAAGAACACCGAACCTGCCCTGTTCAATCGTAAGGCTCGGCAGGTCGGAGTTGTACTGGTAGGATCCTCCTGCAATGATGGCCGGCAGGTATTTCACCTTATCTTCGC
Source organism: Bacteroidales bacterium (assembly GCA_003157055.1). Taxonomy (GTDB): domain Bacteria; phylum Bacteroidota; class Bacteroidia; order Bacteroidales; family VadinHA17; genus LD21. The sequence goes on from PMIG01000232.1 coordinate 2,373, forward strand.
TGACCTTATAACGTTTCTCTTCAACCTGTAACTTTCTGACATTCAAAAGATGATTATTTTGCAACGCTAGATTTTTTGCATTTTCCAGACTAAGTGATGTAGCGGTCTGGGCATAAAGCTCCGGGCCGGCAGGGAAGAGGATTGCCGCTGCAACCAGAAAAATTGATGGAAATATATCAGTACGCACCTGACTCTGTTTTAGTTATTAAGACTAAATCTTTTTTATCCTTTGGTTTAATCGTTGCGATGTAAAGAACAGGGATTGTAAGTGTTGATATCAGCATCGACCACATTACACCAAAGGCAATAACGCTTGCAAGCGGACTCCATAGCGGAGAACCTGACAATATCATCGGAAAGACTCCTATTGCAGCAGCCATTGCGGTGAGGAATATGGGTCTAAGTCTTCGCTTACCGGCTTCATAAGCTGCAGTTGGTATGTCCATCCCTTTTTCGAGCAGCACATTGGTATGATCTATAAGAATAATGGCATTTCTTACAACTATCCCTGAAAGACTAATGAGCCCGGTAAATGCCATGAATCCGAACTCATTCCCGGTTATCCAGAGGCCGAAAATGGCACCAAAGAGACTTAACGGAATTGTCAACATGACTAGCCCTGTTTCCTTTAAATTTCTGAACTGAAAGAGAAGTACAACGAAAATAATTATAAGGCTGATCACCAGTGCAATGGCCATATAACCATAAGTTTCCTGCTTATTGGCATTTTCACCACCAAAATAGATCCGGTACCCTGGGGGAAGAGACAATTTTGCGAGTTGGGGCCGTACCTCCTTAAGCAGCTCTGAAGGAAGTACATCGTCTTTTGTTTCGCTTTGAACGGTCAGTGTTCTTATTCCATTCCGGTGAACGATTATGCCTGTCTGCCATTCAGGCTTCAGATCGGCTATTTGCCTTAATGGAACAGAGGCGCCTGTAACAGGCGACTGAAGGTAGATATTCCCGAGGTCGTCGTTGTTACGACGGAGCTTGTTATCAAGTCTGAGAACAATATCTATCGGGTTGTCGCCTTCGTACATGGTTGATACCGGATAGCCTTTAAAGCCGGTATAAACCATTTGCGATACGCTTGTTGNNTCCGGTTTCAGGTGAATGTTAATCCCGTAATAATCTTCCCTGAAGTCGGTCCTTATCATATCACTTCCTCTGGCCTTTCTGAGGATATCCTGAACTTCATCTCCTGTCTCTTTAAGCATCTTAAGGTCGTCGCCCGATATCCTGATCTCCACGGGCGAAGTAAGCGGCTGTCCCTGCTGCATAAGCCTAACATGAGGTCTTCCTTCAGGTACAATTGCATTTACTTTGCTTTTCAGGTCATTATAAAGTGATTCGGTAGCTTTTTTACTCCTGGTATTAATCAATATCTGTGCATAATTGCTTACAGGTGTCTCCGGAGAATAATTGTAATAAAACCGCGGAGCGCTCCGGCCGATAAAAGTGGCGTAAGACTTGACCCTTTCATCATTTTTCACCAGATTTTCAATTCTGAGGATAGCTTTCTCAGTCTTTTCCAGCCTGGTCCCTGTCGGCATCCAGAGCTCGACCGTGAACTGGTCGCGCTCAGCCTCGGGAAAGAATTTCTGCCTGATGACAGTTTTGAAAAGTAGAACTGCCAGAAGAATTGTAAGCAGGCTCCCTGTAATCGTAATTACTGAATGTTTCAGGCACCATTCGATTGACTTATTATAAGTCGATTGGATAAAGTTCAGAAAGAAAGTTTTTCTGTTTTTTCCATCCGTGCTTTTCAGTCCCCTTTTGATGAAGATATAACATAAAAGCGGAGTAAGGAACATTGCAACAATAAACGATGATGAAAGAGCTATTGCAACTGTAATAGGAAGTGCCCTGATAAACTCACCAATTGCACCCGTCAGGATTACAAGCGGGAGAAATGATCCGATAATGGTTATAGTAGCAGTCAGAACAGGAACCACAAGATCGGTTGCGCTACGCCAGGCAGCTGTCCACCTGTCATTTCCACGGTCGAGAAGCTCAACATAATTATCGGCTATTACTATCGCATCGTCAACCACCATGCCGAGAACAACTATCAATGTTGCCAGGGATACCTGATGCAATTCGATACCAAAAATATGCATGAATGCAAAAGTCACTGAAATAGTCATCGGAATTGCAGTTGCCGCCACAGCTGCTATTCTGAGCGGAAGAAGCAATATTACAACGATAATGACTGAAATGATTGCAAGAAGAAACTCATGAAGGAATTGTGAAATGTTTTTATCGACTACCTGGGGCTGGTTTGCAATAGTTGTTATGGTTATGTTGCCAGGCATCTGACCTGCAAATTCAGCAACTATTTTGTCGACCTCCTTCCCTGATTTGACAATATTCTTTCCTTCATACATCTGGATGGTGAGCAGAAGGGCCTTATGCCCGTTCACTGTTATTTTGCTTGAAGGTTCAGTATATTCCCGGGTGAGATCAGCTATGTCGCCAAGCCTTACTATCGCGCCCGTTTTTGATGCGCCAACTATCTGTGCCCTGATGTCCTCTTCAGAATTGTAATATCCAGTCGTATAAAGAGGAGCGGAGAGGTTTTCTGATTTGATTTCGCCGGTGGGATTTATGACATTCTGGGATTGGAGCACTTTTACAACCTGCTGCAGGCTGATATCATACTGAGACATTTTTTCGGAGTCGAAAGTGATTGTAATCTGCTCTTTCTGATCTCCAATACTCTTAATCTTTGAAACCTCGGGTATTGTCCGGACCCTCTCTTCAAGCCGCGAAAGATAATCCTTCATCTGAATATAACCGGCATCATCGCTCTCCAGAGCGATAATCAGAGATTCAGTGTCTCCAAAATCTGAATTAATGAAAGGTCCTTTGACTCCCTGGGGCAGGTCGATAGCTTTTGCCACCAGCATCTGGTGACGCAGCTTGTTCCAGAACATATCCGGTTTTCTGACGTTATCCTGGAGCCAGAGATGTACGACAACCATTCCATCAGTGGTCGTGGAATATGTCTTTTCTTTCTTCACCTCTTCAAACTGGAAAAGGTACTCTTCAAGCTTTTTAGTGACCTGGTCTTCTACCTGGGCTGCTGTTGCCCCGGGGTAATAAGCTATTACCAGGCCTCCAGGGATGGTTATATAGGGATCTTCGCGGCGCGGCATATTCAGGAGCGAGTTCACTCCAAAGGCAAATACCAGCAGCAGAACTGACAAAGTAACCTGCTTATGTTTCAGGGAAGCTTTTACAAAGTTCATATCCTGCCTATTTTATCACAATGGAAGATCCGTCGACCAGCTTTTGCTGACCTCCGGTAATAATCAATTCATTTTCGTTCAGCCCGGAAATGACCTCTATCCTGTCATTTATGAGTCGTCCGGCGACGATATTTCTTCTGAAGGCTTTGTTCTTAACTGTGTCAGCCACAAAAACGAAGCTCTGATCATTGAAATCGTGCTGAAGGGCTTCAGCCGGAATTACGAGAACGTTATTTTCTTTGCCTGATGACATTGACACTTCTGCAATCATCCCGGGACGAATAATTAATTCAGGATTATTGACCTCAATCTTTATTGAAAAAGACCTCGAAGCAGCGTCGGCAGCAGAGCCCACCTCAATGACAGTCCCTTCATAAACCTTATTTAATGAAGAGATCGCGACCATGGCTTTCTGTCCTGTTTTAATAAAATGAAGCTCATTTTCAGGAATAAAGGCACTCACTTTTATTTTCCTGATATCAGAGACAACTAAGAGAGGGATGCCCGTGCTTGTTATCTCTCCGACTTCGCAAAGTTTTTTTAAAAGGACACCATCGATAGGTGAATAAAGCTTTGTATCGGCAAGATTTTTCGCTTGCAGCTTCTGCTGAGCCTTTGCCATCTGAAGGCCGAAGTTCACCTTTGCAAAATCACTTTCACTTACACTATTATTATCATGCATTGATTTCAGGCGGTCATATTCGTCCTGCACCTGGTTTACCTGGATATCTGCAAGCTCTTTTGCTATGGCATAGCTTGCCGGATCGAGGCTTGCCAGAAGCTTGCCTTTTGATACCGGTTCACCTTCATTTGAAGCAATGAAATCGACCTTGCCGGCAACCATGAATCCAAGCCTTACGGTTTTTATGCCTTCAATATTGCCGCTGAGGGATATTTCTTTTCCCGAAACTATCTTAGTTGCCGATGTCGCGTTGACGGGTATTGAATCTTCAGCTCTTTCCGGGTTGCTGCGTTTGGACTGGCATCCGCTTAAGAAAAAAATACATAACAAAATGAATGTTAATCTGCTGCGTGTCATATATAACATTTTATGTATTTATTTATGACACAAAGTTCGCAAATCAAACGAACAAAAGTTAATTTCAGTCGAAAAAAAAAGGCTGAATATTAAATCAGCCTTTTAATAAAATTATGGTTCTTATATTATTTCTCGAAAGAAAAATCGAGACCTATACCAATAAGCCATGTCTTCTTGGCATAAGTTTCCGTATAGGACTTACCAGTTGTGGTACTCGTTAAGTTATTGG
>PMIG01000083.1 GCA_003157055.1 Bacteroidales bacterium
GCCTGTGAATACATTCCTCTTGATTTGGATTGATATCCTGTTGCAAATGAATTTACTCCGACACTGTCAGGTGTCCCGATACGAATATTCCCAGCTAAAAAAGCATTTTTATTCGGGTACCACAGAATTCTGTTGACCGGATTAACTATCCCACTGGCGTCCGTATTTACATTCAGGTAATTATCATTCGTGCCTTTAGTCATATCGTACCCTCCGACAGCAAATCCTCCCCGTTTGCCTTTGGTCAGTGGATTGCTATCAATGTATATCCTTACACTGTCGTTGCTTACATCCAGATAATTCTGTACTGGCACGCCACCTTTCGTCATATCGTACCCGCCAACTGAAAAGCCACCTCTTGCTCCCTTGAGATTTGGCTTGCTGTCAACATAGATCCTGGCACTGTCAGTGTTTAATGTAAGAAGATCATATATCGTAGTGCCTTTTGTGGCATCATAGCCGCCTACAGAAAATCCTCCCTTTGCTCCTTTTGCATTACCGTTTCCAACATAAGCCCTGATTCCCTCATTGTAAACAGCAAAAACCGTATTGCCGGCCTGGTTCTTCACCTCAAACAGAGCCTCTTCCATATCGGTTGTTGTTCCGGTTATCCCAAGCTTCGTCAGCGGGCCTGCGACATTCTGGGCCACAAGCGAATATGGGACACCCCATAACTGGCTTGTCCCCATTGTGGTCCAGGTGGTTCCCGGATACTGAATTATTGTCTTCAGATAGAGTGTCTGAGCTTTCCAGTCAATTGCCGAAAATGAGGCTGCGCTTCCTCCGGTCTGGGTTCCTGTTCCAACGACCAGTGAAATCAATCCATAGCTGTTCGAGGTAATAGATGAAAATAGTTCCTCATAGATCAGAGTTCCTCCTGTAAGTGAAGTCTGGATATCGATCTTGACCGGGAGCGCCTGGTTCGCGAGAATAGTACCTGAACCATCTCGTGCAATGGCCTGATAGTTGAAGCCCTGAGGCACCTGTGCGGTGCAGGGGGAAAGTAAGAAATAAGTAGTAAGAAGTAAGAAGAAGAGTTTTGTTTTCATAGCGTTAATAATTAGAATATCTGAAAACCGATATCGTGCATCGTGTGTCATGAGCCCTGTGCCGATCAATATCAAAGGAAAGTTAAGTCAAAAAGAAAAACATATCAAGTNNCCTTGTTCACCCCGGACTGAAGTCCGGGGTTAGTAATTCATTCTTCCGGTTGCCGGTGACCGGTCACCGGTAGCCGCTATATGTCCGGGGTTAGTGATCACTCTCTGATGCTTTGAACTGACCGATCAGTTATTCTTTATTCATCTGGGTTGTCTGACTGGTAATAAGGCTGTTGACAAGGGCCTTTAGCTCATCAATTTCTTTTTGCTGGGTCTCAATCTGTTCAGCCTTTCCCTGAAGAGACTGAACCTGTGATTTAAGATTATCGTTTTCGGATTTGTAGGATTCAATCTGAGTCTGCTGCTCCTGGATGGCTTTAACCAAGACTGGAATCAACTTGTCATAATTCAGACCCCAAAGTCCTGTCACACTGTTCTCAGGAACATCAACGGCTTCGGGAATTATATCATAAACCTCCTGTGCAATGAGCCCTATCGTTCTCGGGATGTTTTCTTTTCCCCAGGTGGACTGATCAATACTGCTGTGATGGACATATTGTTTCGGAGAGAGCTCCATCACTTCTCTGAGACCATAGGAAAGAGGCATCTGGTTTTCTTTAAGGCGGCTGTCGGAGTAGGTCGTCCAGGCATAAGCCCTCCCTGTACCAATTGTAACAGTTGCACTGTTTGGTAACTGTAGTGCATAAGTCGGGCTTATGATGCTCTGCAAACCGACACAACCATTTTTCAAAACTGTTACTGCATTTGATGGAGTTGAAAAACCACCGTTGCCAATGACAAACAATCTGTCTGATGGATTCCAACCTGTCGTAGATAAAGGTGTATAACTTGTGTTATTAGCGCCAAATACTGATTCGAAACCCGATGGTGCCTTAGTCATATAACCAAATGCGATTGAAAAGTCTCCACTTGCAGTTGTCCAACCTCCTATCGCGGTTGAATTGCTTCCGCTTGCGGTTGTGTACTCTCCCGTTGCGATTGAGTAATAATTGTTTGCTTTTGTACCTAATCCTGTTACAGTTGAACCATACCCGCTTGCTGTATCTTGAATCCCAATTGCAAATGAATTGTCGCCTTTTGCCATTGATTTATTTCCCATGGAGGTTGAATAGGATCCGGTCGCTGTAGTCATATATCCCATGGCTGTTGAAAGAACTCCATTTGCAATGGTGCCATCTCCTATCGCTGTCGAAAAATTTCCACTGGCAACGGAACTCTCTCCCATTGCCATTGAGCATGTTCCAATTGCTTTGGTGTTGTCACCCCAGGCTAATGAAAAATTACCACTGGCAGTTGTGTATCCACCAATTGCAGTTGCCATTATTCCACTTGCAGTTGTGGTATATCCCATTGCTGTTGATACTGCTCCGCTTGCGGTGGAGTAGTGCCCCATTGCGGTTGCATCATCTCCGCTTGCAATGGCTCTCATTCCCATAGCCGTTGAATAGGTGCCGCTTGCAATCGTCCAGCCTCCCATTGCAGTTGAATACAACTCACTTGCTGTGGTGTAAAGTCCCATTGCAGTACTAAAAGCACCTCTAGCACTGGTTTTGTATCCCATTGCAATTGCATATTTACCTTTCGCAGTATCGGCAATTCCAAATGCAAAAGATCCTAAGCCACATGTTTGTGAACCCTGACCTATAGCAAAAGAATAATCTCCCAATGCACGGGCAACATCTGTAGGATGACCAGCTGAGTCTATCCCAGCACTACCAAAAGCAAAACTCCTATAACCGCTTGCAATAGCACCTCTGCCTATTGCATAACTTTCTAAATTTAATGCTCTTGCAGAATCACCAAATGCAAAAGAATTGATTTTATTTGCCAAAGCGTTTTTCCCAATTGCTGTTGAATAATCGCCTCTTGCAACGGCTTTATACCCCAAAGCTTGTGAATATTGTCCTATTGCTTTAGATTCATAACCGGAAGCAAATGAGTTAGTACCAACACTATCCGGTTTTTCTACCAAAACTCTTCCTGTAAGAAAAGCATTCTTAATTGGGTACCACAATATTCTGTTGACTGGATTTATTATGCCAGTGGCATCTGTATTCACATTAAGATAATTGTCATTCGTACCTTTAGTCATATCATATCCGCCTACAGCAAAACCTCCTCTTTTCCCTTTGGTAAGAGGATTGCTGTCGATATATATCCTTACGCTGTCGTTGCTTACATCCAGATAATTCTGTACTGGCACGCCTCCTTTCGTCATATCGTACCCTCCAACTGAAAAGCCACCTCTTGCTCCCTTGAGATTTGGCTTGCTGTCAACATAGATCCTTGCACTGTCAGTATTTAATGTAAAAAGATCATATATTGTACTACTGCCCTTTGTAGCATCATAACCCCCAACTGCAAATCCTCCCCTTTTACCTTTTGCGTCACCATTTCCTACATAAGCCCTTATTCCTTCATTGTAAACTGCAAAAACAGTATTTCCGGCCTGGTTTTTTACCTCAAACAATGCCTCTTCCATATCGGTTGTCGTTCCCGTTATACCAAGCTTCGTCAGCGGGCCAGTAACTTCTTTTGCTGTAAGAGAATATGGAACGGCCCAGATCTGGCTGGTTCCCATATCAGTCCAGCCCGGTCCCGGGTATTTGACTTCAGTCTTCAGGAAGAGTGTCTGGGCGCTCCAGTTGATCGCTGAGAATGAAGTTGCTGACCCTCCGGTCTGCGTTCCTGTTCCTACTACAAGCGATATCATTCCAAACTGATCGGCGGTAACAGAGGAATGTTCTTCCTGCCATATAACGGTCCCGCTGGTAAGTGCAGTCACGATCGATATTCTGACGGGAATAACCTGGTTAGTAATTGGCAATCCAGTAGCATTCCGTGCAATGGCCTGGTAGTTGAAGCCCTGTGGCACCTGTGCGGTGCAGGGGGAAAGGCAAAAAGTAAGTAGTAAGAAGTAAGTAGTAAGAAGTAAGGAGAAGAGTTTAGTTTTCATGGGAAGAAAGGCTTAAATGAGCAACGGCGCAGGGCACAAAGGCAAAATAGTCTGGCCTCCTGCGACAGATGCCTGGTTAATAATTGAAAACAAGTATTTATATAAGCAAGTTATAAAAAAAAAGACAAGTAGAGTCAAGTTTATTTTAAGCTACGCAACTCCTATCCCTTAGTGGGGATCCGGTCAATAGTTTGACGATGTTAATAAATATATGGCTTAGAAAAAAAGCTGCCTTTTACATTTATCAGATGCCTCCAAATATGCAGCGGACAGCAGCACCGACAGTATAATCCATAGCGCCCGAAGACGTTTCGCCGCTATCGTAGCTCGCCGACCTGTAATAAGCCGATCCTTCTCCATCCGTCGATGTCCACCAGTTATTGTATAATCCAGTGCCATCAAATAGCCCGTCAGTGGTACGGCTGCCACCGGGAAGAGCTGTAAAACCGGCTCCATTTGTTGCCCCCTGGTTCGGGCTTGCCCAATGGTTTGTACCCACTTCTTTTAGCTGGCCTCCTACACCTTCGTAGCCCAAAAAGTTTTCCAGGTCTGTCCAATCATTATCGGAGGGTACATGCCAACCCTGCGGGCATAGCATCCCTGTGCTTACTGCAAACCAGTTGTATAATGCTCCATAAACTGGTTTATAGGTACCTTTATCATTATTGTACCAACAGTACCCTGGTGTGGATAATGAAATCCATTCTGTATTATCTGTAATATTTGGTATAGCTGTCCCATCATTGTATTTAGCGGTTTTTAAATCTTCAGCCATCCATATCTGTTGTCCAATCCTGATTGTTTTATAAGTATTGCCATCCCTATCGGTAACCAGAGAAGTGTCCTGAACGGTTGTTCCGGAAATATTAATGTCCCCGTTCACAACTAAATTATTCTTGACATTCAATACTCCGGCTATGCCAACTGTGTCTGTATTAGCCTGCAGCAGGTATTTTCGACCATTATTTTCATTGAGAGCAACAATATTGAATGTAGATGAAGAATCCTTGCTTTGTGATTGAAGATAGACCATGGTGCTGTCCGGACTAACTGACAGATATTTATTTTCCGATCCTTTTGTCATATCATAACCGCCAA
>PMIG01000357.1:0-1374 GCA_003157055.1 Bacteroidales bacterium
TAAACCTTCCGAGCTTAGCGGCGGAGAGCAGCAGCGGGTTGCTGTTGCCAGGGCCCTTGTCAATAACCCCTCAGTCATACTTGCTGATGAACCTTCAGGCAACCTTGATACGGAAAACAAAAATGAGCTTCACAAACTATTCTTCAAGCTAAGGGATACTTTCGGCCAGACAATTGTTATTGTTACTCACGACAGGCAGCTGGCGGATATGTCTGATCGCATTTTCCAGATAAAAGACGGACTTATTATAAATGAGTCGTAAGCGGTCATACAACGGCATTCCTGCCGGGGAGATGAAGCTCTTTCTCGAAGAAAAACACCTTCAGTTTAATAATCCTTCATTCATACACCCTGATCCCGTTTCAATACCACATATCTTTCAAAGTCAGCGCGATAGAGAGATATCTGGCTTCCTTACTGCAACAATTTCGTGGGGAAGGAGAGACCTTTTCCTAAGAAGCGCAAATCAGCTTATGGATTTAATGGGCCACACTCCATTTGAATTCCTGATGAGTGCAGATAAAAAAGATATTGAGCGATTCGGGAATTTTATCTACAGAACTTTTAACGGAACCGACTGTAAATATTTCATGGCTGCAATGAAGTATCTATATAGCTCCTATGACAGCCTGGAGGATCTTCTTCTGGAGGGGATGCAAAAGAGCGGCTCCCTGAAAGATGGAATGTCTTATTTTCGCACGAGGTTTTTTGATCTGCCGCATGAAAAAAGAAATGAAAAACATTTTGCAGATGTCATGGGCGGTGCAGCAGGCAAGAGACTGAACATGTTCCTGCGATGGATGGTCAGAAAGGACAACAATGGTGTCGATTTCGGAATCTGGAAACGAATAGATCCTTCACAGCTATACATTCCCCTTGACCTTCATTCAGGAAATACCGCAAGACGATTAGGTTTGCTGAAAAGAAATGCAAATGACTGGAAAGCAGTGGAGGAACTGACAGAAGTACTCCGTGAGTTTGACCCGGCTGACCCGGTGAAATACGATTTTGCACTTTTTGGTCTTGGAGTGAACGAGAAATTCTGAATTGATTTATGGCAAATAATTACTTCAGCTTCAAGCAATTTACAATTTACCAGGATAAATGCGCTTTTAAAGTAGGAACTGACGGGGTATTGCTCGGTGCATATGCCGATATTTCATCAGCTAAAAGAATTCTGGATATCGGTACCGGCACGGGACTTATTGCTTTGATGCTTGCCCAGAGATGTGGGGCAAGCATAACTGCAATTGAGCCGGATTCTGATTCGTTCATCCAGGCTTGTACTAATATTGAAGAATGCAAATGGGGAAATCGTATAAAAGCAGAGAACATATCACTTCAGAATTTCTTCCCCGGCGATGATAAATTTGA
>PMIG01000357.1:1404-2967 GCA_003157055.1 Bacteroidales bacterium
CCGGCGGCTTATATCTGAAGATGGGAAATTTCAGATAATACTTCCTTATGCAGAAGCGTATGTTTTTATAGCTGAAGCTCAGGCATATGGATTCTATTGCAACGATATACTTAAAATCAAGCCCATTCCGTCAGGTGAAGTGAGGAGGATGATAATGACATTTACAAGACAACGTCAAAAGCTTACTGAGAAATTCCTTACAATTGAACATGGTAAACGTCATGAGTTCACAGAAGAATATATAAATCTGACAAAAGATTTCTATCTAAATATTTGAGAAACTAAGTTCAGCTAGCCTTTGTGCACCTTTGTGCCATCCTTCGTGAACCTTTGTGGTTAATTCTATTATATTTACCACAAAGGGACACAAAGTACAACACAAAGGGACTCAAAGGAAACCAATGGTATAATTGATCAGAAAAACATTTATAAAATCATTTCGCTTTCCGGAAGGCCCCATTCTTCTTTTATCTCAATTCCAAGCGTCGCAAGTTCATTAAGTACAGGATTATATATCTCAGGAACAACAGGCCTTAAAACGCCGGTGAGGCCTATCTTCTTTTCAAGTATTATTTTCACAGCTATAGCTGCAGGAAGGGCAACGGTTCTTGCAATGGCAGTATTGGTCTGAGTCGATCCGAAACCAAGCAGAGACGATTTAATTACTTCTTTCTTACCACCCGGATATGAGGCCAGGAAAATATGCTGCATAGCAACCATATCACGTTCAGAATTACCTAAAGCCATCATGCTTATCATACGATCAGAGGTGATTTCAAATGGTGTTGTCTCATTGCAATTCATCATTTCATTGCTGAAAAAGCCCAGCCAGTCGAGTCCTTTCATTGCTTCAGAATCTTCTCCGATGCTGAGTTTCACGGCGATATCTTTTCTAAGGTTAAGGACATCGGTTCCGGCTCTTTCGGCCAGAAAATCACAGAAGCTCATACCGCTGTAATCTTTCGGAGTATCATCGAGCATATTTATTCCTTTCATAGCGTCCAGGGTCTCGCACCACCCTTTGTACCTTAGGGTTCCCCGGTATATGGTAGATACTTCCGGAATATTGTAAATGTCCGAATAGCTGATTGAATCCCTGTTCGGGTATACCTCAAGCTCGCCGATGCCCGGGAAATTATACATAAATGTGTCTTTAAAAAGATCGGAAGGTTCGATATAGATTCTCCTTCCTTTCTTAAGGTAAAGAGCACTGTTTCTGCTTGCAAGAATTACACCTTTCGGACTCCATGAGAATTTATATTTCATGGGATTGTCTGCAGCCTCAGGAGCTGGAAGTGCTCCGCAGAGTGAATAGAATTCTTCGACCTTCCCTTCATTACCATGGATCTGATCTATAATACTCATTGCAGTCATATGATCTATTCCCGGATCAAGACCTATCTCATTCAGAAACAATAACCCGGCTTTCTTTGCTGGTTCATCAAGCTCCTTAATACCTGGCTGTATGTATGATGTCGTGACAAGAGATTTTCCGTGCCGGAGACAAACATTTGCTACATCTGAGTGATATTTATAAGGAAGAAGACTAACAGTGATATCACT
>PMIG01000103.1 GCA_003157055.1 Bacteroidales bacterium
GAACTGGCGACGGACTTCTTCGACAATCTGGGCAGCAGCACGTGTTACAGCATTAATTGTAAGTGACGAGAATAACCATGGAATTGTACCTCCGATGAGGAAGCCAATGAAAACCATCGGAACTGAAATTCTTATTCCTGTTTCGATAAGTTGTTGTGCATGTTCAAATCCCAACTGGATCTGGACTTTACTAACATCGGTAATGAAAGATCCGAACAATGAAACAGCAGCAATAACGGCTGAACCGATAGCAACTCCTTTGGTAATAGCTTTAGTAGTATTCCCGGTAGCATCCAGGGCATCCATAATCTTGCGCGATTCCTTATCAAGATGTGATAATTCACCGATACCGTTTGCGTTGTCAGCAATAGGCCCGAAAGCATCCATTGCTACGTTGTTACCGGTAAGAGTAAGCATCCCTATACCTGTCATTGCCACTCCATAAAGAACATAAGTCACAGGCATCCCATGATAAATCATGATCGAAGCAAAAATTGTGATCGCAATCACTAATGTCTGCCACACGGCAGCTTCAAATCCATAACTCAATCCCTTTAATAACAGAGTCGCGGAACCGGTTTTTGAATTTTTCGCGATATCCCTGACAGGACGAAATTTACCGTCTGTAAAACGTTTGGTGATTTCATCAAGTGAAATTGCAAGAAAGATACCTACTACAACCGATAAGAATGAACGCCAGTCATGGAGATAGAAAAATGAAATCAGTCCGAATAGCAGAATGCTTATTGCAGCTGAGGAATAGAACCCTTTATTAATTGCTGCAAGTGCATTGTGACTCTCCGAATTCTTATTCACTTTAACAAGGTAAGTGCCTATTACGGAAGAGAAAACTCCAATACCTCTCACCATAAGCGGGAAAATAATCCATGAAAGCTCATGTGTTTTGGTAAAAAGAGCAACCCCGAGTATCAAGGTTGATACAATTGTCACTTCATACGATTCGAATATATCTGCAGCCATCCCGGCGCAGTCACCAACATTATCCCCTACCAGGTCTGCAACAACTGCGGCATTACGTTCGTCATCTTCAGGAAGGCCTGCTTCGACTTTTCCTACAAGGTCAGCACCTACGTCTGCAGCTTTTGTATAAATACCGCCACCAACTCTCATGAAGAGGGCCAGCAATGTACCACCAAAGCCAAATCCAAGCAGAGTATCGGGTGAAGCAACTCCAAAAATAAGAAATATCGCTGTGCCACCAAGCAAGCCTAAACCATCTGTAAGCATACCGGTTACGGTACCTGCCCGGTAAGCAATTTTCAGTGCTTCACCAAAGCTTCTTCTTGAGGCTGAAGCTACCCGGACGTTTGCCTGAACAGCCATTCTCATACCGAACTGTCCAACCATCAGAGAAAATACAGAACCCATTATGAATGCTATTGCACGGCCAAAGCCCATGATCAGCTTAAGTGACTGGTCAGGATAACCTGCAAAACGTAATTTCGCCTCATCTGAAGGTGGAACCACGTAAACCGATAAAAACAGGACTACTGTAAAAACACAAATCAGAGGGACAATAGTTTTTAATTGCCTTTTCAGATATGCGTTAGCTCCCAAACGTATCCCGTTCCAAACATCCTGCATTTTTTCTGTTCCTTTATCGTAAGCCAAAACCTGCTTGCGAAGAAACAACGCATAAGCCAATCCTAAGAATGCTATAAGAAGCACAATCCATAGACCTATGACCTCAAATGGGGTTGCCCCCGGTAAACTTAACATAATTGATTACTAATTAATAATTTATACTAAATAGATCTAAAAAATTCATAATTAATGTTCTCCAGTTCCATCATGGTTGGATAAGGATAAAAAGCCATTTCATCTTTTGCTCCTACATAAAATCCCGTCTCAATTGTTCTGTAAAGCAGAAGACCGGAAAATACTCTCTGGACAGTTTTCATGTGCTTCTCATATTCGCCGCTCAGTATCTCAAGACAATCCCGCAAGTGGCCGACATTGGAATATGGAATTTGCTCAGCTGAACCATTTAGCGGATTTGTAGCCAACTCTCCAAGCTTCAGCTCAACAAAAAACAGCTTGGGCAGAACAACTGAAGTCGATCCGTCAGTAAGCTTTTTCAGGAATGCCGAAGGAGGAAGCTCGCTTGCAACCAGCGGCGTTACAGGACATAATTCCTGGTAAAGATGCAGGGCGCTTTGAGGCTCCCGACTTTTGTTATAATCTGCTCTTTTCAATTCAAGAATACTACCATTATCTGCTGTCAGGTAAAGGCTTTTTAATGCTGATACAGGAATCGTTTCCAGAACCCTGTAAACAGACAGATAAACAGAACTTTTCGGACTGCCATCTTCCTTGGCAACACATCTCCTGTTCAGGCTATCCATATCAATGAGGTTTTCAATTTTTGAAAGGTCAACCTCAAAAAAGATTACCTGTCCTTTGTTGCGTTTTTTTGTTCCTGTCGAAAGATACATTCCAAATTCTTCAGGAGGAAGCATAGAAGCAACGAGAGCTTCAGGAGTGCATGTAAGATAAATGTATTTACTCATGATGTTAGTATTAATGTTTTATTGATCAGCGTTTTTACTATTAGCAAAATCAAAATCTGATATGAAAAATATTGACACCAAATATAAGCCAGATTTATTTCCCAAGAAAGAGAAAAATAGCTTTTCATTATCATTTATCATATGCTGATTTCTAGTTTTTTCACTGTTACATTTATTACCTTTGGCATGAATAAAAAGAAAATGCAAGTATAACTAAAAACAGAATTGGAAATAATTATGGCTGACTTCTTTTATGATAAAATAGCAGATAGACTAGGCGGCAAAAGCTTTGGAAAATCGACAGTTATATACAAATTTGAACTTATCAAAAGAGCAAAGGCTGCTGCAAGAATTGCTCATCCAGATATTAAACTTATAGATATGGGTGTCGGTGAACCGGACTGGCCTGCCGATGACCTTGTTGTAAAATCTCTGGCCGAAGAAGCAGGCAAGCCTGCCAACAGGTGGTACGCCGATAATGGTATCCCTGAGTTCCAGATGGCTACAGCAGGATATCTTGAAAATATTTATGGCCTAAAGGGGTTGAACCCGGCAGAAAATATCGTTCATGGCATCGGCTCAAAACCCGTTCTTGCCATGCTCCCGGTTTGTTTTATCAATCCTGGCGATATTCTTCTGACAACAGTACCCGGCTATCCTGTAACTGCAACATATACAAAATACCTGGGAGGTGAAGTCTATAACCTTCCATTGCTTGAATTAAATTCATTCCTCCCTGACCTCCACTCAATTCCCAGAACAATCCTTGGGAAGGCAAAGCTCCTATATCTCAATTATCCAAATAATCCAACAGGGGCAGTTGCCAGCAAGGATTTCTTCAAAGAGGTGGTTGATTTTGCATTGAAAAATAATATCATAGTAATTCATGATGCAGCCTACGCCGGATTAACCTATGATGGGTATAAACCCTTGAGTTTCCTTTCGGTTGAGGGAGCCATGGAGGTGGGTATCGAAGTCCATTCACTTTCAAAAGCTTTCAATATGACAGGATGGAGGATCGCATTTGTATGTGGGAACAGCAAGGCGATAAGTGCCTATGCCACTGTCAAGGACAATACTGACTCAGGACAGTTCCGGGCTATCCAGAAAGCTGGCATCCAGGCACTGAAACATCCTGAAATTACCGAACGAACCATCGAAAAGTATTCCAGGAGATTCAATCTCCTTGTTGATGCCCTTAATGAGGCTGGGTTCGCGGCAAAGAAACCTAAAGGTTCCTTCTATTGCTATGTTAAGGCTCCTGAAGGCACTGAGGACGGGATAGTATTCAAAACAGCATCTGAATTTTCAGAGTTTCTTATAAGGGAATCATTGATTTCAACAGTACCATGGGATGATGCCGGTAAATATGTCCGCTTTTCTGTCACATTTGAAGCAGATTCCATTCAGCAGGAAAAAGAGGTAATCAATGAGATGAAAGCCAGAATGATGAAGATAAAGCTGAAATTCTGATTAGTGTTAATTATTTCACACTAAATAAATTAAATAAGTATTGGATAAGCCCGGGATATCTGCAATCATTATTACCTTCAACGAAGTTTCGTCAATCGAAAGGTGTCTCTCATCCCTTGGTGGCATTGCTGATGAGATAATTGTCGTTGACTCCTACTCTGAAGATTTCACTAAAGAGATCTGCCGGAAATACAATGCAAGATTTATAACGCATGAATTCACAGGGTTCATGGATCAGAAAAACTATTCTCTCACTCTTGCCTCCTTTGACTATATATTGTCGCTTGATGCAGACGAAGCTTTAAGCCCGGAACTTCATGATTCTCTGGCTGAAGTTAAAAACAACCTGGTTGCTGATGGTTACCTGTTTAACAGGCTTGGAAGCTTCAATGGGCAATGGATAAGACACTCGGCCTGGTATCCCGACAGGCAGCTCCGTCTTTTTAAAAAAGATATGGGTGAATGGGGAACAATAAACGTCCATGAAAAATTTATAATGGCCGCCGGTTGCAAGATCGCGAGACTTAAAGGAGACCTTCTCCACTGGCCCTGCAATTCTGTTGATGATCTTTCAGCCAAGATCAGATCCTATTCCGAAATTGCCGCAAGGGAATTATTCAAAAAGGGGAAGAGAGCCATGGTTTTTACACCGTCGATACACTATATCTGGAGGTTATTCCTTACATACTTCCTGCACTTTGGATTTCTTGATGGCAGAAATGGATGGATAGTTTGCTCACAGGGGGCAAAGTCGAGCTATCTGAAATACTCGGGGTTAAGAAAACTTCACAATGGAGAGATTAATAACAAGGGAAATTGATGACTAGCTTTGAGAAAGATATAAATAGTTCAATTAAGGTCCTTCGTGAGGGAGGGATAATCCTTTATCCCACGGACACGATATGGGGACTGGGCTGTGATGCTACTAGCCCGGCTGCAGTTGAAAAGATCTTCAGGATAAAATCGAGGAGCGATAACAAGAGTCTGATCATTCTTGTTGATGGTGAAGCTATGCTGGAAAGATATGTAAGGGATGTTCCCGACATAGTTTTTGAGCTCACATCGGTTTCGGATTCTCCGCTGACAATCATTTATCCGGAAGGGAAGAATCTTGCTCCGGGTGTTTGTGACAAGGACGGATCAATAGGAATAAGGATCTGCAACGAGCCCTTCTGCAGTGAGCTGATAACGAGATTCCACAAGCCTGTAATCTCAACCTCAGCTAATATCAGTAGGAAGCCTTCACCTTCAAATTTCAGCGAGATTGACAATGAGATTAAAAAATCTGCCGGTTATGTTGTGACATACCGGCAGAATGATAAAAGGAAGTATAAACCCTCGTCTGTTATAAAATTCGATAAAAACGGATCCTTTAAGATTATCCGGATGTGATTTATTTCATTGACCTTACATGGCCTGACCCTGAAACTCTGGCATCTATTTTCGGATCTCCATAGTAATATATATTGCCGCTTCCCGAAATCCCGGCTTTCAGAGAATCACCTGCCTTGCATGTGCAGTTGCCGCTTCCCGAAACATGAACTTCGAGATGATCAATTTCCATGGATTCACCCTTGTAATCTCCCGATCCGCTGATCGATATACCTCCCCTGTCGGCTTTGCCGGCAGAGCCTATGGAGATATTACCTGATCCTGAAATACTGCAGTCAAGGTTATCGGTTTCCAGTTCCGTAGTCATCAGTCTCCCGCTGCCGCTTACACTTAGATCAAGGTTATCGACTCCTTTTATCGGATCAAGTACTTCTGCTTTGCCTGATCCTGATACACTTAGACTTCTGAGTTCAGGCATGGTAATGTATACGTTCACCTTCTCATTGAAGTTGAAATGCCAGTTTTCCTGCTTTATTAAAAGCCTGTCGCCTGACACTTCAGTGATAATTTCATTAAGATCGCTTTTGTTTCCTTCAAGAACCACGCTGAATTCCCGGCCGATCTTGATTTTCAGGTCACCGGAAATCCCGAAGTTGACTTTTGCAAATCCTTTTACATCCCTGGTTTCCTTTTGCTGACCTGATGCAAAGCTGCTCAGTATGACAACCACAAACAATAACGATACTGCCTTTTTCATTTTGATTTAATTAAGGTTAGAATTTATTTTAAATAAAGACGTCGATTTAAGACAAGTGTTGCACAAAGGCAGCATTAATTAATCTCAGTCAATCCTTCAGGCAGATCCATTTCAATGAGTTTCTTTTTCTTGTTGATCGAGACAATAAAATCTTCATGAAAAGGGATCAGAATTTCTTTTCCTTCTGGTGATTTCAGAATCAGAAGAATTTGTCCCGGATTTTCTATTATATTAGTTACTTCACCAAGCAGCCTGTCTCCCGGGAGAAAAACATTAAAATTAGTAAACCCGGAAGAATTCAATACTTTGTTTTTACCATTACCGGCTGAGGAAAGATATACTTTACATCCGATAAATTCATTGATTTTCTCAATAGAATCGTAGCCGTCAAATTTCAGTCTCAGATTATTATTGACTGTGCTTCCCGATTCTGAAATAAAAAAAGGAACCGGCTTTCCATCTATTTCAAGGAAAACCGATTCCATTTTGGGTATTTTTTCTCTGAAAGCTTCTTCAACCTTAATTGTTACAGAACCATCAAAGCCGTCAGCTTTTAAAATATTTCCAAGCAATATATGGGCATTGTATGCCACCGGATTGCTGATCGTGTTAAGCCGGAATTATTATTGCGGTTTTTCTTCAGCAGCAGCTTCCGTTGCTTTATCGGCTGCAGGTGCTTCAGGAGCTTCAGTTGCAATAGAAGCTTCACTTGCAATAGGTGCTTCTGGGGCAACGGGTGCCTCAACGACTTCAGCAGCAGGAGCCTTTTCTTCAGCAACTGCCTCAGCTTTATCAGCTGCTTCAGCTTTTGCTGCCAGATCTGCCTGTTTCTTGGAAAGTTTGGCGGCTCTTGCTTCGTTAACCTTCTTCTCTGCAGTAAGTTTCTTTACCACTTCATCATCCCTCGATTTCTCAAGACCTGACTTTTTGGATTCAACTTTTGCATCATTCTGCTTCATCCACTCCTCAAATCGTTTCGTGGCTTCAGCTTCATCAAAAGCACCTTTCTTTACACCCTCAAGAAGATGCTTTTTAATAAGTACACCTTTGTAAGACAGGATAGCCCTGCATGTTTCCGTGGGCAATGCGCCATTTTGCAGCCAACCGAGAGCCTTATCGAAATCGAGTTCGATTGTGGCGGGGTTAGTGAGCGGATTATACTTTCCGATCAATTCAATGTATCTGCCATCCCGTGGCGACCTGCTATCTGCTACCACAATGTGGTAATAGGCCAGTTTTTTACGGCCTTTCCTAGCTAATCTGATTTTAACTGCCATTAATTTTTACGCTTTTTATTTAACCTGTTTTAAATTTGTGGGTGCAAAGATAAATAAAAATTTAAAGTAAACAATCTCATCCAAAACAGATTCGGGACAATGTTGGTAAATTCAAAAAATATATTATTAATTCTTATCCCTTTTTTACCTATTTTTGCATACCAACCAAAATCATTTTATCTCCTTGTTCTATGGCCGTTTTTTCGCACTTACACGTTCATACTCAATACTCTATATTAGATGGTGCATCGAATATCCCCAAGCTTATCGAAAAGGTAAAATCTCTGGGGATGGAGGCCCTGGCAATAACCGATCACGGCAATATGTTCGGGGTCAAGGAATTTCATAATATAGCCACAAAAAAGGGAGTAAAGCCGATCATTGGCTGTGAGATTTATGTTGCCAGAAGGTCGATGGCTGACATCACAGGAAAAGAGGATCGCTCGGGCGATCATCTCATTCTTCTCGCCAAAAACCTCAAAGGGTATAAAAATCTTATCAAGCTTGTTTCGACAGCCTGGATAAAAGGATTTTACTACAAGCCACGGATAGATAAGGAATTGCTTTCAAAATACAGCGAAGGGCTGATTGCCTCTTCAGCCTGCCTCGCAGGAGAGATACAGGACGAGATCCTGAACGGTACAATGGCCGGGGCTGAAGCCGCATTACAAAGTTATATCAATATTTTCGGGGAAGATTTTTACCTCGAAGTCATGCGCCACGAAACTACCGACCCTGAAGCTGACAGAAGTGCTTTTCCCTTGCAGCAGAAAGTAATTGAAGCTCTGAAAAAGCTCTCGGTAAAATATAATGTGAAGATCATCGCTACTAATGATGTGCATTTCATCAACGCGGAGGATGCTGAAGCACACGACCGGCTCATTTGTATAAATACTGCAAAGGATATAGACGATCCCAACAGGCTAAGGTATTCAAAGCAGGAGTATATCAAGACCGAAGAGCAGATGCGGGAGATCTTCAGCGATATTCCGGAATCAATTGACAATGTTGCTCTCCTGGTTGCAAAAATTGAGAAATACAAGCTCGATCACGATCCGATTATGCCGGAATTCGATCTGCCTGNNCGACAGGATCGATTTTGAACTGGAGATGATAGCCAAGATGGGGTTTCCGGGGTATTTCCTGATCGTTCAGGATTTCCTTAATGCAGCCCGCGAAATGAATGTGTCTGTTGGCCCCGGAAGAGGCTCGGCAGCCGGATCTGCTGTTGCCTTCTGCCTCAGAATCACCGACATCGACCCTATAAAGTATGGCCTTCTCTTCGAAAGGTTCCTTAATCTCGACAGAATATCTATGCCCGATATCGATATTGATTTTGATGAGGATGGCAGGGATTCGGTTCTTAGATATGTCGTCAATAAATACGGCCACGATAAGGTAGCACATATCATCACATTTGGATCAATGGCGGCAAAAATGGCTATCCGCGATGTTGCCCGGGTTCAAAAGCTTCCGCTGCCCGATGCTGACCGGCTTGCCAAGCTTGTTCCTGAAAGGCCCGGCATTACTCTGGCGGAAGCTTACGATGAAGTGCCGGAGCTTGCAAAGGAAAGAGAATCGTCAAATAAGCTAATCGCCCAGACACTGAAATATGCCGAAGTCCTTGAAGGCTCGGTTCGGCAAACCGGCGTTCATGCATGCGGGATCATCATCGGAAAGGATTCGCTTGATAATTACATACCTCTTTGCACAGCAAAAGATACTGACCTCTATGCCACCCAGTATGATGGAAGCCACGTCGAGTCCGTTGGTCTGCTCAAGATGGATTTCCTGGGTTTGAAAACACTTTCAATTAT
>PMIG01000194.1 GCA_003157055.1 Bacteroidales bacterium
TTATTTTTGCGACTCTAAATACAAGACGGTAATTAGAAATTATCCCTCAAAAGCTCCTTTGTTCAGAACCCTTTCGGAAAACCGGAATTTCTCAGCAGACAAAGTCAGTAAAAAAGGGAGAAATAATATTCCTCAGTAGCTCAGTTGGTTAGAGCAACGGACTGTTAATCCGTGGGTCGTAAGTTCGAGTCTTACCTGGGGAGCAAAATAGGAGATGATTCAGTTTGTCTCCCTTTTTTTTCGCTGCTATATTATATATATTTATTATTATCAGAATTTTCTGGATATTATTATATTGGCCATTCAGATGCCCCGGAGCGGCGTTTATTCGAGCATAACAACATTGACAAAGATACCTATGCAAGAAAGCATAGACCCTAGGGAATGGTTTTTAAATATCCGGTATCAGAAACCCTACCGCAGTGTGTAATTGAAAATTCTGTAAATCGATATACTATTCTCTGACTACACTTCCTTTCAGAGCATAATAAAGTATAAAAACAAAAAATGGTATAGGAGCAAAAAAACCAACTGACATATTGTATTTATCAGCTATAAGACCCATAAATGGTGGAAATATTGCTCCGCCGACAATTGACATTACAATAAAAGAAGAGGCCTTTTTTGTTTTCGGTCCGAGATTTTTTATTCCCAATGCAAAAATTGTCGGGAACATAACGGACATGAAAAAGAAAACTCCATAAAGTGATATGAGAGATATCCATCCGGCACCTATACTTACAACAGGTAATAAAAGACAACACATCAACGCATATAAGGCAAGAATTCGTGTTGGTTTTAAATACTTCATAATAAAACTGCCGGACATTCGGCCAATCATGAATAAGGCAAAGCCTATCGACAGAAAATAAGGGCCATGCGCTACATCAAAGTGCGGGTGCTGATTTACATCAGTTACAAAATTTATAAGATAACTAAATACTCCTGTTTGAGCGGCCACATAGCAAAACTGAGCAATTACTCCTAATACAAAATGCCGCTGTTTAATAAGTGGCTTAATTTCAACATTGCCATTTGCAGAAACAAGGTCTGGTTGAAGCCCTGGTTCTTCTTCATCCTTAATTTCAGGAAGCTTAGTAAGAACAAACAAAATTGCTACTAGCAAAACGGTCCCGCCAATAACTGAATATGGCAAGATCATTGAACTGAGTTTCTCACCTTCTATGTTACTATGGTTTCCATAAATAAAGAGGCCGATCAGAGGTCCTACCACCCATGCAAGTCCGTTGAAGGATTGTGAAAAATTTATCCGCCTTTCTGCAGATTCTTTTGGTCCTAGCTTGGTAGTATATGGATTAGCTGCAGTTTCCAGGGTTGCCAGCCCGCATCCCATTATAAAAAGGCATATCAGGAAAACCCAGAATGATTCGAATGATGTTGTGGCAGCTATCAGGAAAGCTCCTGAAGCAAAAAGAGTTAATCCGAGAATAATGCCCTTCTTATAGCCGAATCGCTTCATAAAATATCCGGCCGGAAGTGCCATTCCAAAATATGCCGTATACACGGAAAACTGAATCATGCCGGATTGTGCTTTCGACATATGAAGCATATCCTGGAAATGCTTATTCAGAGTATCCAGCATGCCATGAGCAATACCCCACAGAAAGAAAAGGCTGGTTATGAGAATAAATGGGATAAGAAAACCCTGAGAAACCAGCTTCTGCCTGTTATTCTCATCAGAAATTGTATTAGTCATAAAAGCTTGTATTTATCAATAAAAGATTGTTATGATCTATGACTTTCCAAAAACAATAACAAGTAAATAAAAAAGAGGAAATTATAATTTCTGAATATTAAGACCACCGCTTATCTCGAAAACCATTCCTGTCGAGAAATCCCAGTCGCCCCTGGCAAGTGAAGCAACAGCTTTACCTATATCCTCAGGAAAACCCCATCGCTTCTCAGGAATAAGCCCATCGCATATCTGCTTGTCGTACTTATCCTTCATTTTGACAGTCATATCTGTCTGAATAATTCCGGGCCTGACCTCGAAAACCCTGATATCTTCTTTCGACAGGCGATCGGCAAAAACAGTGGAAGCCATGCTCAAACCGGCTTTTGACAGGCAATACTCTGCCCTGTTGATACTCGATCTAACGCATGAAACAGACGTCATGAAAATAATTACTGGTTTATAGCCTGCTATCTGTTGTTTAAGCCAGATCATCTCTTTCGCAATTTTCTGTGCGAAGAATACCGGCCCCTTAAGGTTTATATTCATAACCCTGTTATAGCTTTCTTCGGTCATATCAAGAAGGTCGTCCCGCTGGAGAGGTGCAACACCGGCATTGTTAACCAGGAAATCTATCCGACCGTACCTGTCAAGGATATTCCTTACAACCTCAACCTGGCAACTGGTACAGGAAATGTCAAGACCAATGGGAAAAAATTCCCGGCCTAGTTTTTCAACTGCCGAACCGAGTATTTCCATTCCTTCGCTGTCGACGGAGCGTGATATTGCTGCAATATCATAACCCTCAGATGCCAGGGAAATTGCGACTGCTCTGCCTATCCCCCTGCTGGCTCCTGTAATGACTGCTACAGGTATATTATTCATCCTAGCTAATTTTCAGGTTCAATAGAAATATGGCGATAAAGGTAATAATTTGATCATATCAGTCAACACCCTTCAGAATTATCTTCCGGATAATCTTTCCATACTTTTTAGAACCAGAGATTTTGTTCAGGTATCTCTGATGCTTCAGATACTGCAGAATTTAACTGGTTGGGATTCCCGAATGCGGTTAAGGATTTCATGCATGAACCGGAATCCTGAAACTTGATGAAGCGATATATTGATCCTGAATGTATAAAAGGTCATTGCTGAACGGAAGGCTCAAGACAAGCTTCGTTGCCGTCCCGATAATTTCATCAGCATCCTTGTATCGGAATCTTTCGTGCATCAGGGATTGGTTCGAATTTCGTTATTATTTAATTCCGGGTCAGTTCTTGATGTCCTTTAACATTGACTGGTAAAGTGTCATATAATCCCGGGCAATTATATCATCCTTAAAATTATCTGAATATGCGGCTCCGACACTGATCATTTTCTCCCTCAAATCCTTATCGCTTGTCACCTTTTTGATAGCCTCCCCTATCTGCACGGGATCATGCGGATTAATATAAATGCTTCCTGGTCCGGCAGCCTCAGGAAAACAACCTCCAGCAGTCGTAATGACAGGAGTCCTGGAAACCAGTGCCTCGAGCAAAGGGATCCCAAAGCCTTCAACGAAAGAAAGGTAAATAAAACATTCTGCCTTTCTGTAAATTACCGGCAGGTCAGAATTTGAAATGCCTTCCAGGAATATTATTTTATCAAGCCCATTGTCTGTAATATAATTGAGAACTTTTTTAAAATAAGGGTACACTTTTCGTCCCACCACAACCAATGGAATGTCTATAGCTGCAATGTGCAGAGCTTTAATTAGGCTTAATAAATTCTTTCGTTCTTCAATCGTACCAACATAAAGAAGATACTTTTCAGGCAGGTTATACTTTGCCTGGATTTCCTTATGGTATTCTTCACTGAAAGTATTCCGGAAACATGGATTACAACCCTGGTAAATCACAGTAATTTTATCAGGCCCGACACCGAGGTAAGCGATCAGATCATCCCTGGTCTGTTTGCTGATAGCCACAATCCGGTCCGACACTTTGCACGCGTGAATTATTTTATGTGCATAGATTTTTCTATCAAACCACTTATATAGCTCCGGGAATCTTATAAAAATAAGATCATGAACAGTTACTATTGATTTTACGCCTGTTTTCTCAATGCCGAGCGGCAATTCATGACTTAATCCGTGAAATATATCAATTTTATATCGCTTTACGTCTTTCGTCATAAACATCCTTCTCCAGAGAGAATTAAATAATCTGAAGATAAGCTTGTCTGGCTCAACAACGTTGAACTGTTCGTCGTTATCCAGGATAAACCTGTTTTTTGTCTTTGGGGTGAAGAGATAATAGTGGATGCCGGGAAACTTTTTTACAAGAGCATTTAAAAGATTCCTGCTGTAATTGCCTAATCCGCTTGAATTAAAAAAGGCCCTTTTCGCATCAAATCCAATCGAAAAGGAATCTTGTTTGTTTCTGTTGTCAATTATCATAAACTGTGATATTTCAGGAATCCCGGCACTTTTAAGAATTCTAAGGTAGGCATTTTGGCATTATCAGTATTTTCACCATCCCCATTTCCCAACTCCTCATTTCCGCTCTCTTCATCTTCTTCCTCAGGCCATTCAATGATCGGCGATTGAGGACCCTCTTTCCTGTACCATACTGCAAGAATGATACCCGATGCGAACCCGAGCATATGAGATTCCCATGAGACATTCTGATAAACACCGGGGAAAATACCCCATACCATTTCACCATATATAAAAACTATTAGCAGAGATAATGCAACCAGCCTGTAATAGCGCCGAATGATACCGCTGAAAAATAGGAATGAGGCAAGCCCGTAAACCAGTCCGCTTGCCCCGATGTGCCACGCTTCCCTTCCACCCAGCCATACCAGCAATCCTGTAAGAATCCAGGTCCAGGATAATACTTTAAGGGCTATTTCCGAATAAAAAAAGAAAAGGGTTATAGAAAGCATATAAAGCGGCAGTGTATTATTCAGCAGATGCCGGAAGTTTTCATGAATGAACGGCGAAAGAATAATTCCTGGTATACCCTTTATTTCAAGAGGATATATTCCCAGACTTGAAAGATCGAGCTCAAAGATTGTTCCAGTGATTCTCACAATCCACATGAAGAGGATAATGACGGATGGAATAATAATACTCAGCAGAAGTTTTTTTCTGTAGAATGCAGCTTCGAATTTAATTTCTGAAGAAGAATCATTCATTCATTGATCAGTTAATCATGTCCAATCCTCTTTAGCGGATCTTGGATGCCCAACATTCCAAGTGTCGGAATTTAGGCACAATCGTGTGGTCTTAATCTATATCCGGGAAGATTATTCCTGCTTCTTCACGTATTCTGTCAAGTGTTTTTATGAGATTGACGCTAAAGGAAATCGGGACGACCTGGCTCTGAGTTCTATTATCGTCGAGACACTTCATTACCTCTTCTGCTTCCCAATGATAGCCCATTGCGGGTGGTGAATACATGAATTCCTGTTTTTCATGGCCATGGAGCTCAAGTAAAACACGCTGGTTCATGTCGCGGCCGCGTGATACTGTCATATTTCCTTTTTCACATATAATCTGGCAGCCGATACCGATACTTGTTTTAAATGAGCTATACAATGTAGCCATACGTCCATCTTTATACCTGAAAATCACCGAGACAGATTCTTCAGAGCCTGTAGGAGAAGAAGCTGCCGAAGCTTTTACATCATCAGGCACTCCCATGAAGGTAAGTGCGTCAATTACAGGGTATATTCCAATATCAAGAAGCGAGCTACCACCAAGTGAAAGGTTGAATTTCCGATCAAGAGGATCATAAGGTGCTATAAAAGTAAAATAGCCATGAAGGTGGTATATTTTCCCCAGTACTCCCGACTTGATTATCTCCGATGCTTTTTTATAAAATGGCTGGAAAGGAGGCCACAGAGCCTCCATAAGAAAGAGATTTCGCTTTTTTGCATCCGTGATCATCTGGCTGACTTCGCTGCAGTTCATTGCAAAAGCTTTCTCACATATTACATTTTTTCCGTTTTTCAGGCATAATAAAGTATGTTCACGATGATATGAATGCGGTGAGGCAACATAGATCACATCGACATCCGGATCAGCTGCAAGCTCTTCATAGGTGCCATAATATTTTTTACATCCAAATTCTTCAGCAAATACTTTAGCACGCTGAATATCGCGTGAGCCTACAGCATATATTTCTGCATTCTCAAGAAGTTGTATCCCCCTGCTGAATTTAAAAGCCATTTTCCCCGGGGCAAGAATACCCCATTTGTATTTTTTCATACACGAAATATTAATCTATAAATATATAAAATTGCCACGAATATGGCTTAATATTAATAACCCCCGGAGCAACCGGGGGTTATTAATATATGGCTCTTTCAGAGCCGTCGCAAGTAAAACTTATAATAATTTTATTGCTCTATCTACTAAAGTAATATTATTTAAAAAATACATCTTACTCATTTTCTTTTAGTTACAATTTATTTTTATAAATATTTATATTTTCTTACTACTATGTATTGCATAGTATTATAATATCTATATATCTTTGCATTACCATGTTATTTATTTTTTACAGTAGTATAAATTTTAAAGATCATGAAAATTACATTGAGTGTTAATATTGGAGGTTATTCATTCAACATCGATGAAGATGCCTATAGTGAGCTGAAGAGGTACCTGAAAAACCTGCAGCTTCACTTTGCAGGAGAAGAGAGTTCAGCTGAAATACTATCCGACATAGAATCAAGGATTGCAGAGCTTTTCCGTACAAAACTTACTTCATACAAGCAGGTGATAACAATTGATGATGTAAATAACGTGATATCGGTACTTGGCACTCCTGAAGATATTTCTGACAATGAAAGGACTTCTGCCAAAGATAAATTTTCATCACCCGGGTATCACAGGATGTACCGTGACACTGATCACCGGATAATCGGCGGAGTATGTTCCGGGATCGGGGCCTACTGGAATGTGGATCCCTGGATTATAAGGTTGATTTTTGTTGTGGTTACCATGCTCGGGGGACTTGGGCTGCTGGTCTACCTTATTTTGTATATCGTTCTGCCAGAAGCCAGGACAACTGCCCAGAAAATAGAGATG
Source organism: Bacteroidales bacterium (assembly GCA_003157055.1). Taxonomy (GTDB): domain Bacteria; phylum Bacteroidota; class Bacteroidia; order Bacteroidales; family VadinHA17; genus LD21. The sequence continues at coordinate 6,774 of PMIG01000194.1, forward strand.
AAAGGAGAACCGGTCAACATTCAAAATATAAAGGATTCGGTAAAAAAGGAATTCGATACTGTCAGAAAAAACATGAATCTGTAAGAGGCAAACCAGGAAGGCTGATTACGAGTCTGAAACTTAAAACTTACTATTATGGATCTTGAAAACACGAAGGCACAGATGCGCAAGGGAATCCTTGAATATTGCATTTTATCAATACTTTCAAGAAGCTCATGCTATGCAAGCGACATCATTAAGGAACTTAAGGATGCGAAGGTGATTGTGGTCGAAGGGACACTTTACCCCCTTCTTACCCGGCAAAAGAATGCCAGACTGCTAAGTTACCGCTGGGAAGAATCACCCCAGGGGCCGCCCCGGAAATATTACGAGCTCACTAAAGAGGGTAAAGAATATCTTGCTGATCTTGATGAGTCCTGGAATGATCTTGTTGAATCAGTGAATCTGATCCGTACGAGATAATTATTTATTAACCTTATAAAATCGAAAAAATGGATAAGACAATAAATATAAACCTCGGCGGAACGTTGTTTCAAATCGACGAGAATGCTTACGGGAAACTCAAAGAGTATCTTCAGAGCATAAGCAACAAATTCAAGAATGTGGCTGGAGGAAACGAGACAATTGAAGATATTGAATCGCGAATAGCAGAAATTTTCCTGTCACAAAAAGATACAGCAGGTGTCATATCATCAGAGAATGTTGATGATATGATGAAACTGATTGGGAAGCCTGAAGATTTTGACCAGCCAGGCAATGAGTCCGGAGATCATGGCCCCTCATTCGGAAATCCGGGTCCAAGAAAGAAAATGTTCAGAAATCCTGAGAATTCAATTATTAGCGGTGTCTGTGGTGGAATAGGCGCTTATCTGAACAGCGACCCCGTATGGATCAGGATCCTGTTTGTGATATTTACCTTCCTTTTCGGGATCGGATTTTTCGTTTATATCGCTCTTTGGATTACAATTCCATCAGCATTAACTGATTCACAAAAGAGAGAAATGTACGGAGGCCAGCATAACTGGGCTATGCCTCAGGAATGGGATCAACATCCAGGGAACAGGCTGGGTCATGCAATTAACGAGATATTCAGGGCAATCGGTAAAGTCTTTTACATTATTGTCAGGATAATCCTTGTTGTTTTCGGAACCGGACTCGTTCTTGCAGGATTTCTTACATTGCTTTCATTCATCATGGTATTCGTGTTTAAATATCCGGGGTCTTTCTCTGCCGATGTCCAGGGATTTAATATAGCTTATCTGCCTGATTTCCTGAATTACATAGTCTCTCCGGCAGCTGCCCCATGGATAAAAGCGTTGATAATTGCAGTGGTCACATTGCCGCTGCTGGCTCTTATTTACGGAGGGATCAGGCTCATATTCTGGTTCAGGGCAAGGGACGGGTTCGTATGGTTTACCGGATTTATACTTTGGATATTATGCGCTGCCGCCTTATCCATAGTACTTTTTAACGAAGGTGTCAGTTATGGAAAAACCGAGAGATCAGTTTCAACGGAATATTTAAAGCTGCCTTCAGATACGCTATACATTGAAGCGAGAAGAAAGCTGGCAGACATTCGTACGGGGAATGAGATAAACCTGCCTGACAAAGGCGGAAACGGTTACAACATATTCATTTCCGAAGATAAGAAAGAGATGTATATTAAAACGCATCTTGACCTTTCAGCCATTGGAGGTAAATCGGCCAGTATAGAGATAACAAGGCAATCTGCAGGCAGGGACAGGCTGATTGCCAAAGAAAATGCCGAGAGATTGATATACAATTACAGGCTCTCAGCTGATACTTTGTATCTCGACGAATTTTTCTCCATCCCTCCTGCAGGCAAATGGTCTCTTGATTTCGTTAGCCTGGAGGTAAATATACCGGAAGGGACAGTTGTACATATTGATGAGGATATTGCTGAAACCATAATGCGATCCAGGTATAATAATGATCTTTTGTCTGAATCAGAAAATAATTTCTGGATCATGACTGAGCATGGGCTAAGCAACCTGGAATCAAAAAATAAAAAAGTAAAATAGCTTCCTGGTTTTTCATTCCTTATATTTTCATGACGCCCGGCACCAGAAATCTGGTGCCGGTTTTTTTTTGCTTGATCACTTATTTCTTTAGTTTAATTTGGTTAACGTTGTAATATTAATCTAACTAGCCAAACATGAAAAGAATTCTCTTGCTGCTTGTTCCTGCTTTTTTTGTCCTGGACTCTTATTCCCAGGAATCAACAACACAGGTCGACACCCTTCGTAAAGATGCCCTTAACGTATTTATGGAATCAACTGATTATATCATAAAGGAAATCCCCTATGTAAATTATGTAAGAGACATAAAGGATGCAGGTGTATATATAATTTCGACAAGCCAGAATACCGGCTCAGGAGGAAAGGAATATTCTTTCTTTTTTGTTGGCCAGCATGAAAATGCAGGCATGGCGGATACGCTTAAATTCAATGCCGGACCAGATGAAACTTCAGATGAGATCAGACAAAAATCCGTCAATACGCTTAAAATGGGACTGATGAGATACATTGCAAGAACTCCTTTATCGAAATACATGAAGATAAGTTTCACTGAACCATTGAAATCAACTGTTTCAACCGATAAGTGGAACAGCTGGGTCTTCAGGTCATCCATTTACGGATATTTGCAGGGTGAGCAAACACGTAAAGAGCAATATCTTTCAGGAAGCCTGAGCGTAAACAGGATAACTGAGGAATGGAAGATAAATATAAGCTCAAGCTACAGTCAGGATGAATCAAAGTATATTGTGACGGACTCCTTAGGTATTCAACAAACATACAGGGGCGCTAACACTTCAAAATCTTTCAGGGCGCTCATTGTTAAAAGCCTCAACGACCATTGGTCGGCTGGCGGAACATTCAGGCTGGGCTCTTCCTCTTATTCCAACGAGCAGATTTACCTGATAATGATGCCGGGAATAGAATACGATCTTTTCCCTTATTCGGAATCTACCAGGCGTCAGTTAAGAATTCTCTATTCGGCAGGATATGATTATGAAGCTTACAATGATACTACTATTTATAATAAAATGAAGGAGGGGCTCTGGATGCATTCGATTACTGCAGCTTATCAGGTTGTCCAGAAATGGGGGAACATTAACCTGACCATAGGATACAGCAATTATCTTCATGACTGGTCAAAGAACAATCTTTCAGCATCTGTAATGCTTGAACTGAGGATTGCAAAAGGATTATCAATATCACTTTACGGCAGTGCGGCGGCTATCCATGACCAGCTTAGCCTGGTAAAAGAGAACATTCCTCTTGACCAGATCCTTCTTCAGAGAAAACAGCTTGCCACACAGTTTCAATATTTTACAAGTTTCGGCCTTACCTACACTTTTGGCTCTATTTACAATAATGTGGTTAACCCGAGATTTGGGAACAGCGGAGGCGGAGGCATTTCAATATCGATCTCAGAATAACCGGATCCGATTAATTTTAATTTTTACTGATGAAGTAACAGAGCCTCTGTTTTTCATCTGTTTTTTGTATTTTGCATCAAATTTCGGGTATGATAGATTTTGAGGCTTTCTATAAGATAACTTATGGATTATTTATCGTCAGCTCGGGCGACTCTGTCAAGGGTAACGGATTCATTTCCAATACCGTATTCCAGGTGACAGCCGAACCCCCGCAATTTGCGGTAGCCTGCAATAAGAAGAATTTTACTTCTGGTATTATAGCTCAGAAAAAGGCATTTTCTGTTTCAATCCTTGAACAGGATACTGCACCTGATATTTTAGGCCGCTTTGGCTTTAAGAGCGGAAGAGACTTCGACAAGCTTGAAGGAATGTCGGTGAATTACGGAAAGACCGGGGTGCCTATAGTTCTTAATGCTGCGATCGCCTATATTGAATGTACTTTGGTAAATACCATTGATACCGGTACTCATCTGATATTTATCGGAGAGCTGGTGCAATCAGTCCTGCTTGATAAATCAAAAGATCCGCTTACTTACCTTTACTATAGGCAGGTAAGAAAGGGAAGTGCTCCGGCAAACGCCCCAACCTATATCGACCTGGCCAGGATCGATGCTGCAAAACCTACTGGCATCTTAAAAAAATACAAGTGCCCCGCATGCGGTTATATCTATGATGAAGAGAAGGAAAATGTAAGATTTTCAGAACTTCCCGACAGCTGGACATGCCCTGTCTGCGGAACTGAAAAATCGGAATTTATAGAAGTCTAACCAATAATAATTAAAACTATGGCTAAATCAGTTAAAGGAACAAAGACAGAGCAGAATCTTCTGAAATCATTTGCCGGTGAATCGCAAGCCCGTAACCGCTATGATTTCTTTGCCAGCGTGGCCCGCAAGGAGGGATTTGAACAGATAGCTAACATATTCCAGGAGACAGCTCTAAATGAAAAAGAGCATGCAAAAAGATTCTTTAAATTCCTCGAAGGCGGAGCAGTTGAAATTACTGCAACCTATCCTGCAGGAAAGATCGGAACAACCAAAGAGAACCTTAAGGCTGCAGCTGAAGGTGAACATGAAGAGTGGACTATTCTTTATCCTAATTTTGCAGAAGTTGCTATGCAGGAAGGTTTTCCTGAAATAGCTGCAGCTTATAAAATGATCACAAAAGTAGAGACTGAACATGAGCGCAGGTACCTTAAGCTCCTTCAGAATGTTTCAGAAGACAAGGTATTTATGAAAAATGGTAAGGTTTGGTGGAAATGCATCAACTGCGGTTATATATATGAATCAGAGAAGGCTCTCGAAATTTGCCCGGCATGCCTCCATCCAAAATCATTCATGCAGTTAAAGGAAGAAAATTATTAATAATTTTCAGATGAACACCAAGTCATTGATCTATTATGGGTTAAGCCTTGTAGCATTGATTATTGCCCTGGTCTTTTTCCTGAAGAGTCTTGACATCAAAGCTCTCTTCATCCTTGTTTTCGGAGTGGCTGCGGTATTGCTTTTCAGACAGGGCGCTGTCGAATCCAAAAAACAGAAACCGGAATAAATTCCAACAGGACTATCTTAAGAGTATTTTTAATGATATTCTTTCCTTTGTGTTCCTTAGTATATCCTTTGTGTTCTTTGTGGTTAATTTTTAATTCATTTAACCACAATGGTCCACGAAGGTCAGCACGAAGGACACAAAGGTTTTTTAGACATCTCCATTTTTTTATCTCATTTCAATAGGAATATATTCCTGCGGACTATAGACATTCTTGAATGCAGGCCGGATAATTCTTTTAGCTGAGAAGGTAAGCTCTTCAATCCGGTGAGCACACCATCCTGAAATCCTGGCCATCGCAAACAAAGGCGTATAGAGTTCTTTAGGTATGCCAATGCAGGAATAAACAAAGCCAGAATAAAAGTCGACATTAATGCAGACTACTTTCGTTGTCTGCTCTCCCTTGAATTTTCTGAAAACATCCGGCGTTATTCTTTCAACCAGGGAATAAAGATCGAACTCGTCAGTTCTTCCCGATTCTGCAGCAAGATCCCTTGCTTTTTCCTTTAGCAGGATTGCCCGCGGATCGGATATCGTATAGACTGCATGACCAATACCGTAAATTATACCGGTCCTGTCATAGGTTTCCTTCTTAAGGATTTTCAAAAGGTATTCCTCAACTTCAGCCTCATCTTTCCAGTTCCTGACATTTTTCTTAATATCTTCCATCATATCAAGCACTTTAAGGTTAGCCCCGCCGTGAAGAGGCCCTTTTAATGATCCGATAGCCGAAGTAACAGCTGAATAAATATCAGTTTCGGTTGAGCTTGTCACACGCATTGTAAATGTAGAATTGTTTCCACCGCCATGTTCTGCATGAAGTACCAGGGATAAATCGATAAGATCAGCCTGAAGCCTTGAATAGAAGCCTTCTCCTTTTATAAGATGAAGGAAATTCTCGGCAGTGGTAAGCTGTACCTGCGGGTGCCTGATGGATAATGTTTTTCCCTGGTAAGCATGTCTGAGTGCCTGGTATGAATATGCGATAATTGAGGGGAATTTCGCGATCAGGTTCAATGACTGCCTGATCATATTATGAATAGAGATATCATCAGCGTTCTCATCAAGAGTATAAAGTCCGAGCACTGACCTGGCGAGCATATTCAGGACATCCCTGCCCTTCAATGACAGGATCATGTCCTTGACAAAATGATCAGGTAATCCTCTCAATGATGCCAGGTAGGATGAAAAATCATCGAGCTCTGAATTATCCGGGAGATTACCGGTTAGCAGAAGGTACACAGTCTCATCAAATCCATGCCTTCTCTCTTTCTCGAATCCGTGGGCTATCTTCTCAATATCAATTCCGCGATAAAGCAATCTTCCCGGGACAGCAATGACCTTTCCATTCTCCTTTTCATAACCTACAACATCCCCGATATTGGTAAGGCCGACAAGGACGCCCGTGCGATCGCTGTTCCTGAGACCTTTCTTTACATCGAATTTCTCAAATAATTCGCTGTCGATCCGGCAAGATTCCCGTACCGATGCTTCAAGCCGTGAAAAAAATTCAATCTCATTCATTGTTTACTTCTATTTTCATTTCTCACATATTTCTGATTATTTCATCGGCAAATTCCGACGTTTTAAGCAGAGTTGCATCGTCCATAAGACGATGAAAGTCATAAGTTACCTTCTTTTCAAATATCGTTTTCCCAAGTGCTGTATAAATAAGCTTTGCAGCTTCACCCAAGCCCAGGTATTCAAACATAAGCGCACCCGAAAGGACCAGTGATCCGGGATTCACTTTATCCAGCCCGGCATATTTAGGCGCTGTTCCGTGCGTGGCTTCAAATACTGCGTGTCCTGTTTCAAAATTTATGTTTGCGCCGGGGGCAATTCCTACTCCACCAACAATTGCCGCGAGTGCGTCAGAGATATAATCGCCGTTGAGGTTAAGAGTGGCTATAACGGAATAATCGCCGGGCCTGAGGAGTATCTGCTGCAAAAAAGCATCGGCGATTATATCCTTTATTATCACTTTACCATCTTTCAAAGCATTTGAAAACTGATCGTCTGCCATCGCCTCTCCCATTTCTCCGGCTATCCTTCTATGCTGCTGCCATGTGAACACCTGACCGGCAAATTCTCTTTCGGCAAGCGCGTACCCCCATTTCATGAACGCTCCTTCCGTGAATTTCATTATATTTCCTTTATGTACCAGGGTTACCGATGGAAGCTTTTTTTCAATTGCAAACCTGATTGCCTGCCTGACAAGCCTTTCCGTTCCCTCAACCGAAACAGGTTTTATTCCGATCGATGAGGTTTTTGGAAAACGTATTTTCCTGACATTCATCTTGTCAATGAGAAAACTTTTTAGCATTTCTGTATCAGGGTTTCCGTTCATAAATTCTATCCCTGCATAAATATCTTCAGTATTCTCCCTGAAAATATGCATATCGACCATCTCTGGTTTTTTTACCGGGCTTGGAACGCCGGTGAAATACCTTACCGGCCTGTAGCAGACGTACAGGTCAAGCTCCTGTCTCAGGGCGACGTTCAGAGATCTCATACCTTCACCGACAGGGGTTGTCAGGGGTCCCTTTATGCCAACAATATATTCCCTGAAGGCTGAAAGTGTCTCCTCCGGCAGCCAGCTGCCCCTGGTTTTATATGCCTTTTCTCCTGCCAGCACTTCAATCCATTCAATTTTTCTTTTCCCGGCGAATGCCTTTTCAAGTGCAGCGTCAAAGATCCTTAACGATGCCCTCCAGATATCAGGACCGGTCCCGTCACCTTCGATGAATGGAATTATCGGATTCAAAGGGACCTCCAATTTGCCATGAATAAATCTGATCTTATCGGACATAACGTTCTTTTTTAATTTATTTCAATGCCCTCTTTTACGAATCATATTCAGTGCACTTCCTGCCTTAAACCATTCGATCTGAACTTCATTGTATGAATGGTCCACAGGAAATTTTTCACTGCTCCCATCGGAATGATTCAGGGTTACCATAAGTTGTTTCCCTGGAAAAAATTCTTTAAGTCCTGTAATATCAAGCTTATCATCCTCCCTTATCCTGTCATAATCCTTTTTGTCGGCAAATTTCAGGGTAAGAACTCCCTGCTTTTTAAGATTCGTTTCATGTATTCTTGCAAATGATTTTGCAAGAATCGCATGTACATTAAAGTACCTCGGTTCCATTGCCGCATGCTCGCGTGATGATCCTTCCCCAAAGTTCTCCTCTCCTGCTACGATTGATCCGCAGCCTCTTCTTTTATTCGCTGCCGCTACCGAAGGAACTGTTCCGTATCTGCCTGTGAGCTGGTTCAGAACGTTATCTGTTTTTCCGTTAAATAAATTTACAGCTCCGGTCATATAGTTTTTCGAAATATTCTCAAGATGACCCCGGTATTTTAACCATTTACCGGCCATTGAAATATGATCAGTAGTGCATTTTCCCCTGGCTTTTATAAGCAAAGGCACACCTATAAAATCCTTTCCGTTCCATTCTTCAAAAGGCTTGAGAAGCTGGATCCTCTCTGAAGAAGGATTTACTGAAATTTTTTCCTTCTCTTTTCTTCCGGCTTTCTTTGCCGGTTTTACTTTAAGGTTGAATTCGCCCTGAGGCAGATCAGACCCTTTTGGCACTGCCAGTTTTATCTTCCTGCCATCAGAATTAACCAGGGTATCTGTCAGCGGATTAAATGTTAATTTGCCTGAAAGAGTTATCGCAGTTACTATTTCAGGTGAAGCAATGAATGAGTATGTATTAGGATTTCCGTCAGTTCGTTTCGAAAAATTACGGTTGAAGGAATGAATGACTGTATTTATCTCTTTTTTTTCGGCACCTTTCCTGTCCCACTGTCCTATACATGGGCCACATGCATTTGCATAGACCTCTCCTCCAATATTCCTGAAGAGATCAAGCAAACCATTTTTCTTTGTGATTCTTCTGATCTCCTCTGATCCCGGCATGATCTTGAATTCCGCCCTTGCAGTTACTTTTGCTTCAAGGGCATTTCTTACAACTGAAGCTGCCCGTGAGAGATCTTCATAGGATGAGTTTGTGCAGGAGCCAATGAGTCCTGCCGATACTTCAACCGGCCATCCGTTTTTAATAACCTCCTCTTTCATTTTGGAGATCGGANNTCGAGGTAATTATCGAAATATTTTCCGGGGTCTGACAGGACTTCCTGATCAGCAACAAGATGTTCGCGCACAGCATTTGCAGCCGATGCAATTTCTTTTCTTCCAGTGGCAGCCAGGTATTCGTACATCTTATTGTCAAAACCGAAGAGAGAGCAAGTGGCGCCTGTCTCCGCTCCCATATTGCAGATAGTTGCCTTCCCGGTGGCAGAAAGTGACTCTGCCCCTTCTCCGAAATACTCAATCACCGATCCGGTGCCACCCTTTACAGAAAGCATGCCGCTGATTTTCAGAATGACATCCTTAGCCGAAGTCCATCCGTTTAGCCTGCCGGTAAGCTTTATCCCTATAATCCTTGGAAACTTCAGTTCCCACCCGGTTCCTGCCATCACGTCAACGGCATCTGCTCCACCGACTCCTATTGCAATCATTCCAAGCCCGCCGGCAGTAGTAGTATGAGAATCAGTTCCTATCAGCATTCCTCCGGGAAAAGCATAATTCTCCATTACTACCTGATGTATGATCCCTTCTCCCGGCTCCCAGAAATCGATATCATATTTTGCTGATACAGAGCGTAAAAAGTCATATACTTCATTATTCTCCACCAATGCTCTCTTCAGGTCGGCTGAGGCGCCTTTCCTGGCTGTTATAAGGTGATCGCAATGAATTGAAGCCGGGACAACCGAGGTGTCCTTGCCTGCCAGCATAAACTGAAGCAAAGCCATCTGAGCTGTTGCGTCCTGCATGGCGACTCTGTCGGGTGCAAAAAGAGCATAATCAATCCCTCTTAATTGCAACTTCAGTTCAGGCATGCAAATGCAATGGATATAAAGAATCTTTTCACTAAGGGTAAGCGGCTGGTTTAAAACCTTCCTTATCCGGGCTATTTCACCTGATAGATTATTATAAAACTGTATTATTCTGTTTTCTTCCGGATTCATATTCAGTTTTTTTTACACTCAGGGTCTGATCTGACCGTCGCCCCTGATGATCCATTTATATGTAGTCAGTTCTTCAAGGGCCATTGGCCCTCTGGCATGAAGCTTTTGTGTTGAGATTCCTATTTCGGCACCAAGTCCGAATTCCGCTCCGTCAGTAAATGCTGTCGACGCATTTGAATATACAGCTGAAGCATCAACCATCCTCAGGAAGGTATCTATTCTGCTGTCATTTTCCGAAATGATGGCTTCGCTGTGCCCTGAGCCAAACTCAGAAATATGATCAAGAGCTTCCTGAAGAGATGCTACTGTTTTTAATGCCATCTTTTTTGAAAGGAATTCCGTGCCGAAAGATTCCTTTACAGCTCTTTTTAAAAGCGAGGCCGGGTATTTATCATTCAATGCCCCAAAGGTGTCATTGTCGGCAAAAATTTCAACTTCCGATTCAGCGCAAAGCTGCAGAAGATCAGGAAGATCATTCAGCCTGCTTTTGTGAACAATTAAACAGTCGAGTGCATTACAAACGCTTACTCTTCTGGTTTTTGCATTATTGATAATATTACGCCCCATTTCGATATCTCCGTATTCATCAAAGTAGGTATGACAAATCCCTGCTCCGGTCTCAATGACCGGTACTGAAGAGTTTTCCCTTACATATTCTATCAATCCCTTGCTCCCCCGGGGTATCAGAAGGTCGACAAATCCGCGGGCATTGAGAAGCTGGATAGTTTCCTCCCTGCCGGGAGGAAGAAGTGTTATAACATTTCCATCCAGTCCGAATTCATTAAGTACTCTCCTGATAATGCTGACAATAGCAATATTGGAATTCAGAGCGTCGCTTCCTCCTTTAAGTATACAGGCATTCCCGGACTTTAGACAAAGTGAGAAAACATCAAAGGTCACATTCGGGCGGGCTTCATATATTGCCCCAACTACACCAAAAGGAACTGTAACACGCGTTATCAGCAGCCCGTTGCTTTTTTTATATTCTGAAATGATTTTCCCGAGAGGAGAGGGCAGCTCTGAGACCCTTCGGATATCTGAAGCAATGCTTTTGATCCGGTCTCTGGTAAGCTCAAGACGGTCGTACCGCGGATCATCCTTATCTGCAAGAGACAGATCCTTCCTGTTTTCGGAAAGAAGAAAGGGAATCTCTTTTTCAGTCATCTCTGCGAGTAGCATAAGCACCCCGGAAATCATTGTCTCATCAAGGTTAACAAGTCCCTGGCTGGCTTTCAGCGTTTTTATAAATAAAGGTGTACAGTCCATTTTCAAAGTAAAAAATCAGAGCTTATCATTTATCAGCAAATATTCATACAGTATGAGTGGCTTTTTCCTTTTTTCTCCAATATATTGCTCAGCCTTTTTTGAATCGTATTGGGATTTCCCCAGCCCTATCTGCCTGCCTTTTTCATCAAGAATCCTGATTATATCGCCCTTCCTGAAAAATCCTTCAATTTTGCTTACTCCTATCAGAAGGAGGCTGACAGCCTTATCGTCGAGTAAGGCTTCCTGAGCGCCTTTATTTATATATGCTCCTCCCTTCGCGAACTCCCGTGAATGGGAAAGCCATTTTTTTACACCGCTTTTCTTTATGGTGGAAGCTGCAAAATGAGTATAAGGCACTTCTTTGCCTCTCACTATATCGGTTATAATTGAATCGCGTGTGCCGTTAGCAATATATACGTGGATACCTTCGGAAGCCATTTCACGGGCTATTGAATATTTTGTNNTGATCAGTTCTGAGCTGTCATTCCCCGGTATCCCCGTATAAATGCCGTCGACATTTGATAAAATTATAAGTGATCCGCAATCCATCATTGATGAAATCATTCCTGATAATTCATCATTGTCGGTGAACATCAGTTCTGTGATTGAGATTGTATCGTTCTCATTCACGATCGGCAGAACCTTGTTCTCGATCATTGCAGAAAGACAGTTTTTCATATTCAGATAATGAAGCCTGTCCCTGAAGCCTTCTTTTGTCGCCAGCAGCTGACCTGCCGGAATGCCATATTTCCCGAAAAGAAACTGGTAGTTGGCCATAAGTTTAACCTGGCCTGTTGCAGCCCAGATCTGCCTGGAAGAAATGATGCTGGTTTTCTTTGAAGGAGCCACATCATTCCTTCCGGCTGCCACTGCTCCGGAAGATATCAATATAACCTCAATGCCCTGTTTGCTTAGTATTGCTATATCCTCAACAAGACGAAGCATCCTGCCTGTATTCAGCGAACCATCGCTCTGAGTTATAACATTACTGCCAACCTTTATTGCAATCCTGTTAAACTCCGGCCTAATGTTTTTCAACTTTTTACTTATTTAGCCGTTATTTAAATAATATGTTGCAATAATACATGTTTTTATTCATAATATTAAGTTATTTAATATTATTACATTAATTTATAAAGATTGAGCGCTAAATAATCCTGACTCCATAATAATGTTATCTTCTTATTAATATGAATTTTACGTTATTGATGGCAAAACAGCTTTCGGTTCTTGTAATTTTTGTAACTTGCATTCCTTTCTGCCGGAAAAAGAGGTTGAAAAAGTTCTTCTTTCGTTGGTTGTCATGTTTGCTGATACGTTATTAAATGTTGATAATCTGAAATGAAATGACATTAGTGATACTTTTAATCATTGTAATCATATTGCTTCTCGGATACATCATTTTTCTTAATATCCGGCTTGCAAAGAAGAACCTGTTCATTGAATCAACAGTCAGGCGTCTTGCAGGTATAGAGCAGAACTGGAGCCCCGAGGAGATGATGCGCTTTCTTTCTGAAATAAAAAAAGCAAGCCATTACGGTTCATTTTTTACCGACAAGCTATTCGAAGAGAAACCAATGGGATTTCTTCTTGAAGACGAGAATAATTCGAAGATCTATATCCATTATACAAAAGATGAAGCCGATGCAAGGAATATAATCAGGGAGGGATTCCGGTTTGCTGACTCATTTTATAAAACAGCCCTTCCGGTCACGCACGACAGGCTTGATCTTCTCATTAAACATAACGGAAGAAAATCATTCGGTAATTATATGGTAATAATATGCATTTCGGAAAAGATTTTTCATCACTATTCCGGAGAGCTTGATAAAAAAGGGCTGAAGGGGGTTGCCGTTGAAAATGTATTGACAGTCGCACCACCCTTCAGGAATGAGAATGCCGATATAATTTACCAGCTCTCAAACAAGTTTATTAAAGGATACATCAATCATCAGACCGGCGAAATCATATCCAACCCGGATTATAATCCTCTCTACGACTCAGCTCTTTTCGTTCAGAATCTCGAGCTTTTTAAAAACCGGGCAGCCAGCTGATTGGAATGGTTTTTGATTATGCCGTTTAAGAAATATTTTTATACTTTTATAATTCTAAATGATAATAACATGAAAAAGACAATGTTCCTGCTGATCACTCTATGCATTATTGGCTCGGCTCCTGTTAATTCACAAAGTTTGTTTAAAAAGGTCGCAGGTTCAATGAAAGATGAACTCCTTGGTACTAAAAAGACCAAAACCGATCCTGAACCGGCATGTGCATGCAGTGATGCAGAACTGATTGTCAGCCTCAACGGAGGTAAGTTGCAGATAGATTACAAGGAAGCTGACATCAGCACTATGGACGACGGCTCGCTTCTTATAAAGGACAGATTAACCGGAAAGTACTACATAATTAAAGATGGTGTGACTACCGGTCCGTTATCGGAGGGTGATAAACGACTTTCTGGTTTTGACCAGACTGAAAACAAAAGTGATCCTGGTGCTGCATTAATGATAAAGTATGGAAGTTATATCAGTAAATCTGGCGAAAAATACATGATAAATTTCGGCGGAAAACAGTATGGCCCGTTCGCTCAGATCTACAGCTTTGTTATGCCGAAATCGGGAGACAAATTTGCAGCACAAGTAGTCGACAATATCGCTACAACTGAAGCCGAAGGCAAGAAAATGGAAGAAGAAATGAAAAACGCAAAAACCGATCAGGAGAAAATGGATCTGGCAATGCAGTACAGTCAGCAGATGGGACAGAAGCTTTTACAGTCAGGAGGAGCAGCCAGCATTATACCAAAGATTGTCTCTAATGTTCCTGGAGTAGTTTCTAATATGACCGGATTTCAAAATGGTGCAATTAATGGGAATGTGAAGTATGACGAAATTGTATTGACTGCTTATAATAAAATCAATGACCTTTCCGGAAAAACTCTTATTGCATTGAAAACGGAAAACTATGGAGCCACTGATGTTTTTGTCAACACTTCAAATACCAAATACGCCGTATATAACTATGGGACCATTACGTTTAGCGACGGAACCAGCCTTGCCAACTTGTTCAACCCTCATCTTGTAAAAGCCGGGTCACAGGTTTACCTGGCTTATATGTATTATTCGCCAAAGAAAAATGCAATGATGCAGTGCAAGATTCCCTGGTAATCCGGATTACCATTAATCCGTGGTAATAGTGACTGAAACCAGAACAGTAAGAAATCTTCTTATTCTTGTCATATTTATATTTTTGCTGAGGCCATGCTCTGCCCAGCCATTGGACTATATTGAAATTTTCGGAAGCGACTGGCAGAAGGCTGTCACATTCCTCGAAGAGAACAATTCATGGATAAAACCATCACTTGAGAAATATAATATTCCTTATGGCGAAGCAGTGGCTGTAATCTTCCCGGAGCTAGTCCGCTATTCGGCAATAAGAGACAAAATGGAGATCACACTTCTGAAAACTCTTTACAGAAATCTCGGAGATGATTATGCCGATTTCTCTGTAGGTGTCTTCCAGATAAAACCCTCCTTTGCGGAAAAGATCCGAAGCCAGGCACCTGAAGTAATGGGTAAGAAAGCAAAGCTTCTTTTCAGAAAAAGATCATATTATAAATACGACCACGACTACCGTGCTGCCATAATAATTGACCTGGAAAATCCACAAACCGAACTGAATTACTTAATTGCCTTTTTCGCAATTTGCAGAGACCGTTTTAACCCGGATCAGATGGACGAAGAATCAAGAATAAAGTTCCTGTCAACGGCCTACAATACAGGATTCTGGAAAAGCAAAGATGATATCCTGAAGATGGAAGAGAAAAAATTCTTCAACACAAAACTTTTTAAAACAGAAAACTACCCTTATTCTGACGTAGCCCTGTTCTGGTATAATCAAAACAAGCAAAGAGACAGGCATAAAAATTAAAATTTTCTTTTCACCGGTAACCGGTGAGCGGTGACCGGTAATCTTTGTCTGCTAACCTTTTTTTAATTTCCACTCACAGCAATATGATGTAAATTTGTTATTCAGACAAAAACATTAAGCATGGAAGCAAATAGCAGGGATAATTCAATTATCATAATCGGAGCAGGATTCGCAGGTCTTTCGACCGGCATTTATGCACAGATGAATGGTTACAAGACGCAGATCTTCGAGATGCATAACAAACCCGGAGGGCTCTGTACTTCATGGAAACGAAATGGTTTCATTATCGATGGCTGCATACACTGGCTGGTAGGTTCAGCACCCGGAAGCGCCATGAACGATTACTGGAAAGAAGTTGGAATTGTACAGGGAAGAGAGTTTATATATTCTGATGAATATATGAGGTATGAAGGTCACGGAGGAAGAAAGATAGTTTTTTATTGTGACGTCGACCGGCTTGAAAAGGAACTTCTTGATTTATCACCACAGGACAGGGAGCCGATACTGGAATTTACAAACGGGATCAGGTTTGCACTCAATTTCGATCAGCTGTCTGCTGATACTCCCTTTCTGAAGAATATTGGCAATTCAATCCGGATAATGTATACCTTCATTACAAATGGGAAAAAATTTAAGACATGGGGGAAAATGACCTCCCAGGAATTCTCTTCCCGTTTCAGTGACCCGCTGCTGAAAGATGCCTTTAATGAACTATGGCTTCCTGACTTTTCAATGCTGTTCATGCTCTTTACTTTTGCTTATCTGCATAAGAAGAACGCCGGTTATCCCATTGGGGGATCTTTGCCTATGTCGAGAGCCCTTGAAGCACGATATACTGCGCTTGGAGGAGTTATAAACTATGATAAAAAAGTTGAGAAGGTATTGACAGAAAATAACAAGGCAACCGGTATAAAACTAAGTGACGGATCAGTATTTAATGCTTCAAGAATCGTCTCCGCAGCAGATGGGTATAACACAATTTATAAAATGCTCGATGATAAATATGCCGATGACAAAACACATGAGCCTTATGAAAAATGGCCTACGTTTCCGTCACTAATCTTTGCAGGATTTGGCGTTAACCGAACTTTCGACGATGAACCGAAGACTATTTCCGGCTTCTCATATCAGCTCGAAAAGCCAACAGTGATTGCAGATGCCACAATTAGTCGATTGCCTGTCCATATATATAACCAGGACAAATCGCTTGCTCCCGCCGGCAAGACAGTCATGACAGTAATGCTGCAGTCAGATTATACCTACTGGAAGAAACTTTCCGAAGATAAGGATGCATACAACAGGAAGAAAGAGGAAGTCGGCAAGCAGATTCAGGAACTTCTTGAACAAAGATTTCCAGGGATCTCATCACAAGTCGAAATGACTAATATAGCCACACCGATGACCTTTGAACGATACACCGGAAACTGGAAAGGGTGCTTCGAAGGATGGCTTATTACACCTATGAATGCAAACGTAATGATGAAGCCAATGTCCCAGACACTGCCAGGGCTGAATGACTTTTATATGTGCGGCCAGTGGGTTGCCCCCGGTGGTGGATTGCCAACAGGCGTTATGTCGGGCAGAAAGCTGATAAAGAAGATTTGTAAAGAAGACGGGAGAAAATTCACAACAACTATTAATAATTAAATTAAATGAGTATAACAGAGAATCCTAAAAATACCGGAGCCCGTGCAAGTATAGCCAGTAAATTCAGAAAAACATTCAGATGGATTCTGACCCTTTTGTTGGTATTTCTGGCTGCCTTTGTTTATATGAAGTATTTCTTTACTTACAGCGAAGGTTACAGAGCAGGGCTGCTGCAGAAGTTTTCACATAAGGGAGTTATCTTCAAAACCTATGAAGGCGAAATGGTCCTTAGCAGCGTTTCGTCGAACCGCGATGTTGCAATAGCATCAGAGAAGTTCCTCTTCACGGTCACCAATAGAAGCCTTGTCAGGGAATTTGACACACTTCAGGGTTCAACGATAATTGTTCATTACAGGCAGATGAAAAGCTCTGTATTCTGGAGGGGCGATTCTCAGTATCTGGTCGACAGCGTAAAAGAAAAAAAATAGTAGCTGTAATTTCTACATCACTTTTTTCAGGATTGCCATAACGCCGCGGATAAAAGTAGCGCTATCTTCTCCATGAACTAATAATTACAATTCCTCCTGAATTTATCAGGAATATTTATTTTTATCTTTGAAAGGATAACGAAGCCTGAAGTTCGCCGGCATTGCCAATCAAGCAATGCTCAATGTGAATATTATGATTTTTAGTAATAGATTTTAACTTAATACTGATTGCCATGAAAAGCAAGCTAATTGCATCTGTTTTCTTATTGTCAATATTTTGCATAACTGCCTTCGGGCAGGTGACTGAAACCGAGAAAACCCTCAGGTCGCTTGCTGCAGATACAACCCAGGGATGGAAATC
Source organism: Bacteroidales bacterium (assembly GCA_003157055.1). Classification (GTDB taxonomy): domain Bacteria; phylum Bacteroidota; class Bacteroidia; order Bacteroidales; family VadinHA17; genus LD21. The sequence continues at coordinate 24,451 of PMIG01000194.1, forward strand.
GGGGGGAGTCGCTTCTCTTAATCTGGCACAGACATCCCTTACCAACTGGGCTGCAGGGGGACAGAATTCTTTTACTGTTAACGGAATCTTCAGCGTTTTTGCTAATCTTAAAAAAGGCAAATCCCGCTGGGATAATTCATTGGACATTGGTTATGGTCTTTTAAAAGAGGGGAAGAATAGTTCCTACAGAAAAACTGATGACAGATTTGACTTCTTATCAAAATACGGACGGGAGGCTTTCAAAAATTTCTACTATGCCACCCTTCTGAACTTTAAAACCCAGATGGCCCCTGGCTACAATTATATCAATGATTCTACAAAGGCAAAAATATCAAATCTGTTTTCTCCGGCATACCTTTTGCTTGCCCTCGGAATGGATTATAAACCTAATGCTTATTTCAGTGCATTCATCGCACCGGTGACTGTAAAATTTACTTTTGTCTGCGATACAGCACTTTCTAATGCAGGTGCATTCGGGGTAAAACCAGGAGAAAAGTCATTGAGTGAATTTGGTGGATATTTAAGAATCATATATTCGAAGAGCGATTTCAAAAATGAACTCATGAAAAATGTCTCTTTTACTTCCAAAGTCGATCTGTTCTCCGACTATCTTAAAAATCCTCAGAATATTGTTGTGAACTGGGAAAACCTGATTACAATGAAAATCAATAAGTACATTTCCGCCAACTTCAATACTGACCTCATTTANNGAATCTGTTGGATCAAAAGTTCAATTCAAGGAAATCTTAGGCGTAGGATTTTCATGTAAATTCTGATAAATTACAACCCGAAACAATTAACTTAACTATTAACCATTAACTAATTACCAATTACTAAAACCTTACATTATGAAACTAGTTGATGAATTCAAAGCCTTCGCAATGAAAGGCAATGTTGTCGATATGGCTGTCGGTATTATCATTGGCGCTGCCTTTGGCAAAATCATATCATCAGTTGTAAGCGACATCATCATGCCACCTCTTGGACTTATCATTGGCGGCGTAAATTTTACCGATCTTAAATTAGTCATGAAGGCAGCTACAGACACACATCCTGCTGTTACCTGGAATTTTGGAAATTTCCTTCAGGTTACTTTTGATTTTTTAATTGTCGCTTTTGCTGTATTTGTGATCATTAAAGCTATTAATGCAGCTAAAAAGAAGGAAGAAACAGCCCCTGCAGCTCCTCCTGCACCTTCAAAAGAAGAGATCCTTCTTACAGAGATACGCGACCTGCTGAAAAAATAAAATGTCATTAAATCACATTATAGGGACATACAGTTATATGTCCCTTTTTTATTCCCCTGCGATGGATTTATTGTTATAAATTTACCATACAAATATCAGTACGATGAAATTTAATATACTCAAACTTATAATTGCAATTTCCTTTATGCAACTATTGAACACATCGTTACTTATAGGCCAGAACACGCAATCACCTTTGAAGATTTGGTTCAACAAACCGGCAGATACCTGGAATGATGCTCTCCCTGTAGGAAATGGAAGTCTCGGAGCAATGGTTTTCGGTAATGTGGAAAATGAGAGACTGGAACTTAATGAAGGATCTGTCTGGACCGGAGGTGAACGATGGGATGCTAATCCCGATGCACTGAAAACGCTGCCAAAAGTAAGACAGCTGCTTTTTGAAGGAAAATATAAAGAGGCTGAAGCTCTGGCACAGAAAGGTATTCTCAACTATAAACCCGGAAACCCGGCCGCCTCGTACCAGGCTCTCGGTGACATCTATCTGAAGTTCGGGAAGCAGGGCGAAGTATCAGATTACAGGCGCGAGCTCGATATAAATGAAGCTATAGCCAGGGTATCATACAATGCAGGAGGAGTGAATTATCTGCGGGAAATATTCTCCAGCCATCCCGGTCAGGGTCTTGTAATGAAGCTCACTGCCGACAAGCCGGGGGCACTTACATTCACGCTTAAATTATCCCGCGAAGGAGCAAAACCTGAAATATCAGCAAGCGGAAATGATATCGAAATGCATGAGCATGTGGGCAATGGATACGGTGTCAATATGTTTGCCAGGCTGAAGCTCACCGCTTCAGGAGGGATGACAGCCTCAGGCGGAGATACTATAAGGGTGGAAAAAGCTGATGAGGTTACAATATTTCTGACAGCTGCAACGGATTATTTCGGAAAAGATCCTGCAGTGATAACTTCCGCCAGGATGGAAGACTTGGCAAAACGCACCTATTCTGATATCAAAAATGAACATATTGCTGATTACCAGTCATTATTCAACCGTGTATCAATCGATCTGGGCTCAAGCGATGGAAATTTCTTTACTACTGATGCCAGGGTTGCTGCCATGCAAAATGGTTATGCTGACACTGATCTTATAGAATTGTATTACCAGTTCGGACGATATCTTCTCATCAGCAGTTCTCGTCCCGGAGGCCTGCCTGCAAACCTTCAGGGTATCTGGGCCGATGGCCTTCATCCGCCATGGAGCGCCGATTATCACATCAATATAAACATTCAGATGAATTACTGGCCGGCCGAAATAACAAACCTGAGTGAGACAGTAGAACCTTTCATCGACTTTATCGATGCCTTGCGTCCAAATGCCCGCAGAACGGCCAGGCAGGTTTATGGTATGAACGGCATTGTAGCACATTATACAACTGACCCCTGGCATTTCACAGAACCTACCGGTGCCATCAGGTATGGTATGTGGCCAATGGGCATTGCATGGAGCTGCCAGAATATCTGGGATCACTACCAGTTTGGCGGTGATAGGGAATACCTCAGAACAAAATCATATCCTGTAATGAAGGAGGCTGCGCAATTCTGCATGGACTGGCTTATCACTGACCCAAAGACAGGATTCCTTGTTTCAGGACCATCCATTTCACCTGAGAATAGTTTCAATAGCCCGGGAGGAGGAAGCGCCAGCATGGTCATGGGGCCAACAATGGACCATATGATAATCCGCGATCTCCTTCAGAATACGATAGATGCCAGCATTCTGCTTGACACAGACAAGCCTTTCAGAGCAAAGATGGAGAAGACTCTTGATAAACTTGCACCCACAAAAATCGGTACTGACGGACGGATAATGGAATGGCCGCAGGAATTTGAAGAACAGGAACCCGGGCACAGGCATATTTCACATCTTTACGGGCTTCATCCGGGGAACCAGATAACGCAGCAGAAGAATCCCGAATTGCTTGAAGCTGCCAGGAAGACAATTGAATACCGGCTTGCTCATGGCGGAGGACATACCGGATGGAGCCGGGCTTGGATCATCAACTTTTATGCCCGCCTTAAAGACGGAGAAAAAGCATACGAAAATGTAATCGCTCTCCTTACAAAATCGACGATGAGTAACCTCTTCGATAATCATCCTCCATTCCAGATCGATGGAAATTTTGGAGGTACTGCAGGTATTACTGAAATGCTTTTGCAAAGCCATGCCGGAGAAGTTGAATTGCTGCCGGCGCTCCCTTCTGCCTGGAAAACCGGGCATATTTACGGGATAATGGCCCGGGGTGGATTCGAGGTCAATATTGACTGGGAAAACGGAACGCTTAAAGAGGCAAGGATAACATCAAAGCTGGGCAACCCGCTGAAACTTTCTTATCATGGAAAGATGGCAGAGATGAAAACTACGGAAAAGGGCAAGTCCTATATCTTTACTGAAGGTGTTTCAGAATTAGTAAATAACTGATGGAAACAGTAATCAGAACTGAAAATCTGTCAAAGCATTATGGTAAGCTGAAGGCTGTCGATAATGTTTCGATAAATGTCAACCATGGCGAAATCTATGGATTCCTGGGGCTCAACGGAGCAGGGAAAACAACAACTATCAGGATGCTTCTTGGAATGGTAGGATCAACGACGGGAGCAGCTTATCTGAATGGTGTAAAAGTAACTCCTGGCAACCCGTCCATGTGGAAAGATATAGGCTACCTTGTTGAAGTGCCTTATTCATATCCCGACCTTACAGTCAGAGAAAATCTTAATCTGATCAGACACCTGAGAATGATAAAAGATCCCGGATGTGTTGATCTCATAATCGATAAGCTCAATCTGGGGCAATACAGTGATATAATTGCAAAAAACCTATCTCTTGGCAACTCACAGAGGCTGGGGCTTGCAAAAGCCATGATACATAATCCGTCGCTTCTTCTTCTCGATGAGCCGGCAAACGGGCTTGATCCGGCAGGTATAGTCGAGATCAGGGAAATGCTGATAGACCTTGCTCTTAATAAAGGCGTTACAGTATTCATCTCAAGTCATATTCTCGGTGAAATATCGAAGTTTGCCACTCGTATCGGTATCATTCATGAGGGAGTGCTCCTTCATGAATCTTCAGTAAGTGATATGGAAAACCAGAGAAAAGTTTGTTTGCAGATAAAATCCAAAGATATAATGGGTGCGGGAAATATACTGGAAAAGAGTGGATTCTCCAATGTTCTGACAGATGAAGGTGTTCTGGAGATAAAAGATAAAGAGGCAGTTTCATATCCGGAGAAGATTTCTTCTATTCTTGTAAACTCAGGATTCCCTCCTTCTCTGGTCAAAGTTGAAGAGGAAGATCTTGAAACATTTTTTCTCAGGGTAATTAAGATGAAGGGAGGTGAACGATGAAAGAGCTTGCTGCAGCACTTTATGTTGAGATGAACAAAGCCCTGAAATCAAAGATGTTATGGGGAACATTCATATCTTTTGCATTTATCTCCTTTATGCTTGGCTTTATGATGCTGATTGCAAAGCATCCTGAAATTGCAGGCAATTCAGCCATCCTGAGCACAAAAGCTTCTTTTATAGCAAAAGCTGACTGGCATGTATTTTTCGGACTCATGCTTCAGATGGCCCTTATTCTTGGGCTGGTTGGTCCGGCAATAGTGACAATATGGGTTTTTGGCAGGGAGTATTCCGACAGGGTGATCAAAGATCTGCTTGCTCTTCCAGTGTCACGTGTAAATATTGTTCTGGCAAAATTCGTCATTGCCTTCACCTGGAGNNTTATGTTGAAAAATTTAAGGATCTATTCAGTAAGTTCACTGATGACAATACTCCTGTTCCCTGTTATCTCTCTTATAACTTGTATCAGCAGGGGTTATCTTCTGCCTGTTGGAATTACTATCCTTCTCCTAATTTCAACACAGTTTCTTTTTCTTGGTCTGCCATCAATAACGCCTTATTTCCCCTGGGCGATTCCTGGTCTGATCAGTGGGGTTTCCGGACCATTCAGCCCGAAGCCGGAAATAATAAGTTATGTGATCCTCGGACTCACAACAATCGTGGGGATCGGCGGTACAGTTGCCTGGTGGCGGTATGCCGATCAGCACTGAAAAAGTTAACTGGATGGTATACGAATAAAGTAACAATATAATTAAAACCATATATATGAAGTCCTTTTTATCTCAGGAAGCATTAGAAATACTGAAAACCATTACAAAAGACAGATCAAGGACCAATCTGCTGAAAAGGTATGAGCAGGATGCTCTCGTTTTTTTAGTTCAGCGTATCCCTTCCTGGATTAAATCAGATATGCTCACCTTTATAGGATTTATGGGAAGTCTGACTGTATTGTTAAGTTTCATTTTAGCAACTTATATCAACAAAGATTATCTTTTACTTGGAATTCCGGGATTTGGAATAAACTGGTTCGGCGATTCCCTTGATGGCAGGCTTGCATACTTCCGCAACCAACCCAGAAGATGGTATGGATTCTCTCTCGATCTTACAGTCGACTGGCTGACCACCATTATAATAGGTTGCGGATATATGATTTATACAGATGGCAATTGGAAAATTCTGGGATTCGGGTTTGTTGTCCTTTATGGCTGGGCTATAATAACTACCCTGTTAAGATATAAAGCCACCGGGAAATATACCATTGATTCCGGTCTGGTCGGACCAACAGAAGTAAGAATAATTGTTTCCGCCATCTTAGTGGCTGAAGTGCTTTTAAATGGATCTATCATATATTCTGCAATATTTGTATGTGCCATTTTATTTATCGTCAATATTTTCAGCACAATAAAGTTGCTTCGGCTGGCTAATAATCTGGATATAGAAGAGAAAGAAAATAAGCTGAATGAGTAAAATAATAACCCAAGAAACAGAAATGAATACTATCCCCGGGAAAGAGAAAAAGCTTTTTGGATTTAACAGGAACATCCTTTTTACAGGGTTGACCAGCTTTCTTACGGATACCTCAGTAAAGATGGTTTACTCGGTAATGCCTATGTTCCTTCTCTCAATCGGCGCTTCAAAAACAAGCTTGTCATTGATTGAGGGAATTGCCGAGAGCACTGCCGCGCTGGTAAAAACTCTATCGGGTTTCTGGAGCGATAAGATTGGCAGGAATAAACCATTTATGCTTATTGGATATGGAATTTCTGCTCTGATAATCCCGCTATATTCGTTTGTGATTTCGCCCTTGCAGGTTTTATACCTTCGCTTTATCGAGAGATTTGGCAAAGGCATCCGTACTGCTCCGCGCGACAGTCTTGTTGCAGGATCGGTGTCAAATAAAGAGACAGGTAAGAGCTTCGGGCTGCAGAAAGCAATGGATAACAGCGGAGCAATAGCAGGCCCGCTGGCTGCATTTGCGCTATTGATCTTTTTCCCCTTAAATTACCGGCTTATATTCCTGCTGGCCGGGATACCGGCATTTCTTAGCATTTTCGTTATTATCTTCGGCATTAAAGAGGCCAAAAAAAATAAGGAAAGCCTGTTTAAAAAATTTCACTTTAAAGATTTTCCGCCGAAATTTTATCTTTTTCTGGCTATCATTTTCATTTTTACTCTCGGCAATTCCACTGATGCATTACTTTTGGTCAAGGCCAATGAGGTTGGGGTAAAGGTTGCATTTATTCCGCTTGTTTACCTGGTCACAAGCATTGTTTCAGTGTTACTGGCCATTCCATTAGGTTCGCTTTCTGACAGAATCGGAAAAGAAAGAATCCTTGTTGCCGGATTTCTGATTTATGCAATAGTCTATTACGGCTTTGGAGTTACCGGAAGCGTGGCTACCATTATATTTCTTTTTGCATTGTATGGTTTGTATTCAGCAGCAACCGACGGGATACAAAAAGCATTTATTTCTGATATGATCGACAGTAACAAGCAGGGCACAGGACTGGGAATCTATAACGCTTTGCTGGGAATAACGCTATTGCCGGCAAGCTTAATTGCAGGAATACTCTACGATAAGGTCAATTCACACATCCCATTTTATTTTGGAGCCGTAACGGCAATAATTTCAGCCATTCTGATGTTATTCTTTATCCGCAGAGAAAAAATGATTCTTAAAAGTAAAAAGTCAAATATAATTCCTTAAACAAATGACAAAAATTGATCTTACAAAAGCAGCTTATATATTCGATGGATTGACGGATAAAAATTTACCGGACGATGTTGTTGCAGTGATCAATTCTCTTTTGATAACAGAGAATCTTTATTTGTCAGCCACTCGTGAAATCACTACAAAGCTCGAAAATCTTAATGATGAATTCAAGCATGCAAAGGATCGTAATCCGATACATCAGATAAAAGCCAGGGTCAAAACACCAACAAGCATTATAAATAAGCTGTCGCAGCGTGGCCTGGACCTCAGTGTTGAATCGGCCAGGGAAAACCTAACAGATATAGCTGGCGTTCGTGTAATTTGTTCCTACATCGACGATATTTACCTTATTGCTCACCTTCTGACTTCACAGGATGATATTAAAGTGATCCGCAGATCCGATTATATAAAAAGTCCAAAACCAAACGGATACCGGAGCCTCCACCTGATTGTCACTGTTCCCGTATTTTTGTCGGAGACTACTGAAATTGTCAAGGTTGAGGTCCAGATACGTACGATCGCAATGGATTTCTGGGCATCGCTTGAACATGATCTGTCATATAAGCTTACCGAAGGAAAAACGGATAACCTCACAATGGAATTAAAAGATTGCGCTGATATCATTTCCAATATTGATCTGAAAATGCAGCGCTTGTATAACGTTACAATACCTTCAAAAAGCACGGATAAATATAATCCCTCATTATTATGATCCGGGCATTATTTTGATAGAGTAAGATATTAGTTTCAGCTGAAAAATTAATTTTATATCCAATTTTTTTTGAAACAATATCAGAATTACTCCGTCTTTTACAAAAACCTTGATTATCACTTCTGGAAAATAATATGACCAAAACTAAAACGGCTGTCATAATCGGTGCCGGCATAGGAGGAATTGCAACTGCCGTTTACCTGGCAAAAAACGGTTATGAGGTATGCGTCCATGAAAAGAATTTATCCTACGGAGGACGGTGTGGACAACTGATCCGCGATGGATACCGGTTCGACCTGGGAGCAACGATGCTTCTAATGCCCGGCGTTTACCGCCAGGTATTCGGTGAGCTTGGCATTAGCCTCGAAGAAGGAAAAGATATTGTTCCCCTGAAAGACCTGTACACTATCTGGTTCGACAACGGGGAAAAGATAGACTTTACTTCCGATGAAACAAGGATGAAAGAGCAGCTCGAAAAGATAGAGCCGGGAAGCTTTGAAAAATCAAAAAAATATGTGACGGCGGGTTATAAGATCTTCAGGCTCGGAATGGATAAGCTTGTTGGACGAAATTTCTATAACATCTTCCAGTTTGCAAACTTTAAAAACATTGGCCTTCTCATAAGGCTCAAGACTTATATCTCTAACTGGAATTATGCCAGGAAGTTTTTTCACCATCCCCACCTGATGATGGCCTATACCTTTCAGAACATCTATGTNNTCAATCGTTGAGAAGCTTTTCAATGCCGCCAAATCGCATGATGTAAAGTTTTATTTCAACAGCAGCGTGACGAAGATCAATATTGAAGGGAAAAATGCAAAGGGAATCATGCTCGAAGATGGCAGCGAAATAAAGGCAGACATCATTGTAGCTAATGCTGATTTGCCTTTCGTCTATCGCAATCTCCTTCCCGACAGGAGAAAGTCGGCAAGGATTGACAGGATGAATTACTCATGCTCCGCAATATGCTTTCACTGGGGACTTGACAAAACTTATCCTGAGCTTAAGCATCACAATGTATTCCTTTCCGACAACTTCAGGGAGGGGCTTGACAGGATATTCATTGATAAAACACTCGGCGATCAGCCCAGCTTCTATCTTCATGCTCCTGTCCGGTCCGACCCTTCAGCTGCTCCTGAAGGCCATGATACTCTCTCCATTGTTGTCGGAGCCGCTCATATCGACAAGACGAAGGATCAGGACTGGAACCTGCTCAAGCAAAAGACGCGCGCCGCAGTTATTGAACGGCTCAGAAAGCTTGGCCTGACAGATATCGAAGAGCATATTAAATTCGAGATCTGTTACACGCCGGAGAGCTGGGAAACAGTCTGCAATATCACGAGAGGATCGGTTTTTGGCAGTCTTGGCCACAACATGATGCAGATGGGATATTTCCGCCCGCACAACCGTCACGATAAATATCACAATCTCTATTTTGTAGGTGGAAGCACTCATCCCGGTAATGGCATTCCAAACATTCTGATGTCATCAAAACTTGTTGCGGAAAGAATCATATCGGGAAAATAAATTAGTTTTACGAAAACAAAATAATAATAATTAATGAGCTCGCAGAAGGAAGGATTTCTTGACATTTTCAGCTCAATTGATTTCCACGAAATAAAAGATCATCCGAATATTCTCATTGCAGCGGGGTTCTGGGAACAGGATCGTTATTTTGCTGCAAAAACATGCTATAAGTTCATGCGGGCTATCGACGATCTTATCGACGATCATAAGGCAGCAAACAAGCTGATTGCCCCTGGTGAGAGAAAAGAGTTTATCGCCAATGTCAACGAGTGGCTCAAAATGATAATCGCTGAAGAAGAGTGCAATCCTCTCAAAAAGGAACTGCTCGAAACAATTGAGCATTTCAGGATCCCTCTCTGGCCGCTTGAATCTTTTGCAAAATCGATGATCTATGATATCAATAACGACGGCTTCCCCACTATCGAATCATTCCTGGAATACTCCCAGGGAGCATCGGTCGCACCTGCATCAATCTTTGTTCACCTGAACGGGCTCATAAGAAGAAACGGGGAATATGAGGCACCCGCTTTTGACATCAGGGAGGCATCAGTACCTTGCGCAATATTCAGCTACCTGGTTCATATAATACGTGATTTCCAGAAAGATCAGCTTAACAATCTGAATTATTTTGCCGATGATCTAATAATAAAAAATAACCTTTCACGGAAGGATCTGAATGAATTCGCACATGGACGTCCGGTCAACGACAACTTCCGGAACCTGATAAGTGTATATCTTACACTTGCAGACAAGTTTCGGCTCAAGACCTACGACCAGATAAAGAAGATAAGCCCGCTTCTGGAACCCAGGTACCAGCTCAGCCTCGAAATCATTTTTGACCTTTATCTGATGGTCTTTGAAAGGATCGATATCCATCACGGCAAGTTTACCACTGAAGAACTTAATCCCACTCCTGACGAAACAAAGCAGAGGGTTCATGATGTTATTATCAGATTCTGCGAGGGTAAGTAAAAACCAGTCACCGGTATTTTCTCGATCCGGCAACTGCTGAAGCAGTACCGGCACAGGAAAATGAAACAGTACTTTTCAAGCCTCATGAACTTAAAATATTATGGATACCAGGTGCAAAATGAGCTGCCATAATCCATTTTTAGTTATTTTTGAATGCTTAAATAATCTGAAATGAAAACCAGGAATTTATTAACAGTCATCATCATTGCCATCATATCTGTCCTTAATTCAAATGCTCAGCAGAAAACCATGGATCTCTGGCCCGGAGGCATTCCCGGACTTGTATTCACCGATTCATACATTGAAAAATCGACTGCAAGCGAAGGGCTCATCACGCGTTTTGAGAAGACCACAAACCCTATGATTTACATCTTCCTTCCTCCCAGGGAGAAGGCAACGGGCACTGCAGTTCTTATTTGTCCCGGAGGAGGCTATGCCGCTCTCGCTTTCGGACACGAAGGTAACGCCATTGCTTCATGGCTGAACGATAATGGCATCGCAGGTATTATACTTAAATACAGGCTCCCCTCCGACCTGATAATGAAGGACAAATCCATAGGACCTCTGCAGGATGCACAGGAGGCTATGCGTATCATCCGCCGTAATGCAGTTGCATGGAATATAGATCCGAAAAAAGTCGGTGTAATAGGATTTTCGGCTGGAGGACATCTTGCCTCAACCCTTTCGACCCATTATGCCGATAAAGTGTATGATGTTGCAGATACCATAAGTGCCCGCCCTGATTTTTCATTGCTTATTTATCCCGTGATAACAATGGATTCCTCTTTCACCCATGCCGGATCAAGGAAAAATCTCATTGGCGATAAACCGTCCGATGAGGCAATCAAAAGCTTTTCAAACGAACTGCAGGTGAACGAAAAGACGCCCCCGGCCTTTATGGTCCATTCAGCGGACGACCAGACCGTACCTGTGAAAAACAGTATCGTTTATTACGAACAGTTGGTGAAATACAAAATCCCTTCCGAGCTTCACATCTTTCAGAAAGGCGGACATGGTTACGGTCTTGGCGGGAGCAAGGATACGCAATCTGCCTGGCCGGGTCTCTGCATAAACTGGCTGAAGGCTTCAGGATTTTAACAATATTTATTCTGTCAAACATTGTTTCCGGGATTATTCTTTTCATTAAAGTAGGGAAATCCTGCCTTTGCTTGTATTAAGGCTGTATGTTTTATTCCTTTATTATACTTAACCGGAAAACAGAATTGCTGGTTTCAATTCAGGATGCTTCGGGAAATGAGCTGATCACCTTTAAGCCCGTCCGTACCTGTTATTATATAGTCTATTCATCACCATTGCTGGTGAACGGAGCAAAATACTTCATCTATACCGGGGGATCATCAACAGGAACTTTTACAAATGGCATATACATCGGCGGAACATATTCCGGCGGAACATCGAGGACAAGTTTTACAATATCATCAAAAGTGACAAACGTATCATTCTGATAAGAAACTGGGGGAAAATTAAATAATCCGGAAGAGGAAAGTTATTTATATGAGGCAGGTTAGGTTAATTTAGCATACTTTTCTTTTCCTTAAGCCGCCTTCGGGCGGCTTTATCTTGAACATAATTTGTAATTATTATATATATATTTACGCCGGGAAATGCCCTCGCCAGATAAGATGAATGACTTATTACATACTGATCCGGTCTGCTGATGAAAAAGGTATTTGTTGCATCCCTGCTTTGCCTTATCTCTGTCTGCGGTTATTCGCAGAAGGTTAATGTCGCAATTGTCAGAACAAAGGGTGCCGCCAGCTCGGAATGGCAGATCCTCGATGAGAATTACCTCCAGGTTATCCGGGAGAAAGAATACCCCGACGCTGATTCAGTCGTTTTTTCGCTTGAGGCAAACAAGCGTTATTTCCTTCAGGTTTCTATTATAGACATACTTAAGCCGGGCGTGCCTCTTTATACGGTGCTTCTTGATAACGAGTACATTTTAAAATCAGGACAGGAGACGGAGCCAGGCGATTATTTTTACCCTTTCTTCACCGGGATAAGGGAAGAGCAGGCAAAGATTGTTGGCGGCACCGATGCTTCGATAAGTGATTTCCCATGGCAGATATATCTTATTT
>PMIG01000158.1 GCA_003157055.1 Bacteroidales bacterium
GATCCTAACCCGTTTGCCGGCTTTGATATAATAAATATGACCATGACTCCAACGCCGGGATTAAATGATATTCTGCATAACATCGATAAGGCTGCATCTGATCCTAAAATCAAGGGAATCTTTATAGAGAACGGCCTTCTTTCCTCCGGATGGGCTACAACTGAAGAGATCAGGGATGCGCTCCTGAAATTCAGGAAAGAGAGCGGTAAATTTGTTATAGCCTATTCCGATTATATGCTCGAACAGGAAGGGTATTACCTTTCAACAGCAGCAGATAAGATTTATATAAACCCCTCCTCTATGGTCGATTTTAAAGGGCTCAGCGGCGAGGTAATGTTCTATAAAAATGCCCTCGAAAAGATCGGCGTTGAGGTTCAGGTTACCCGTCATGGCAAGTTCAAGGGTGCAGTGGAGCCTTATATCCTGAACAAGCTGAGTGACGAAAATAAAGAGCAGATTAAGGAGTATGTCGGGTCGATATGGAATCATGCAGTGAAAAAAATGTCAGAAGCCAGGGGTATTTCCGAGGAAAAGCTTAACCTTCTGGCCGACAATCTTGCAGGTAATGTAGCTCCGTCTGCTCTACAAACCGGATTGGTAGACGGGCTGCTTTTCCGCGATCAGCTTAATGATACTCTTAAAGTTCGATCAGGACTGAAAACAGAAGATAAAATCCACTTTATTTCAATGAGCAGGTACACTAAAGTGCCGGATCTGAAAAAATTTAAATATTCCAAAAACAGGATCGCCGTAATCTTTGCCTCCGGAACAATCGTCATGGGCAAGGGAAATGATAATAACATTGGTGGAAACAGATACGCAGAAGTAATTCGCGATGAGAGGCTCGATACTGCAGTAAAAGCAATCGTGATGAGAGTCAATTCACCGGGCGGAAATGCAATTGCTTCCGATATCATGTGGAGAGAGCTCATGCTCGCAGCCAAGTCCAAACCTGTTGTAATTTCAATGGGAAACCTTGCTGCTTCGGGCGGATATTATATCTCAGCCCCCGGGACAAAGATATATTCAAGCCCGACTACCATTTCGGGGTCCATAGGCGTTTTTGGCCTGATCCCTAATGCAGGCAATCTTCTTGAAAAGAAGCTAGGCATATCCACCGAAACTGTAAAAACAAATGCCAATTCCGATTTCCCGTCAATTTTCAGACCTATGAGCGTTTATGAAAAACAAACCATGCAGGCGAGCATCGAAAAAATCTACGGTGATTTTGTCAGAAAGGTTGCTGAAGGAAGGAAAATGACAGCTTCCGCGGTCGATAGTATCGGACAGGGAAGAGTATGGAGCGGATCAAACGCAATGAGAATAGGATTAATCGATGAAATGGGCGGCCTTACAGATGCAATAAAAGGGGCTGCATTGCTTGCAGGAATTGATTCCTATTCAGTGACAGAGCTTCCTGTAGCTGAGGATCCCTATACCAGGATTTTAGCCCAGCTGGGAGGAGAAATGCGAATGAACTTTATTAAAAAAGAGCTCGGTGAAACATTCAGGTTTTATAATGAAATTACAGAGATAAAGGATATGTCAGGCATACAGGCACGTCTCCCGTATTTCATTGAGATCCATTGATAAATGGCAAAAACAAGGAGCATCTTCCTATACCCGTTCTCTGTTTTGTACGGCTTTTTTACCGGTATAAGGAACTTTCTGTATAGCGCAGAAATTATAAAATCACATGAGTTCAGCATTCCGGTGATATGTGTCGGAAATTTATCGGCAGGAGGAACAGGAAAGACTCCTCATACCGAATACCTCATCGAACTCCTTCAAAAAAGCTTTAAGGTTGCAGTTTTGAGCAGGGGCTACAGGAGAAAATCATCAGGATTCCTGATCGCTGATTCAAATTCCAATGTTGCAGATATCGGGGATGAGCCATTACAGGTTTCGCGAAAGTATCCGGGGATAATCGTTGCCGTTGACAGGAATAGGGTACATGGCGTGGAAGAGATTATGAAAACCCACCCCGAAATCTCAGTAATAATTCTTGATGACGGATACCAGCACCGGAGAATAACTCCAGGGCTATCAATTCTTCTTTCCGACTTTAATAACCTTATGATAAATGATCATATGCTGCCCTATGGCAACCTGAGGGAGGCCAAACACAATATGAGCAGGGCAGATATAATTCTTATTACAAAATCGCCTGAGAATATTTCACCGATCCAGCGGAGAATAATCGTAGGGGATATTAATAAAAAGCCGTATCAGAACCTCTACTTCACATCCCTTTCTTATAAGGAGCCAATACCTGTCTTTGAAAATAAAGGGAATAATGAACATCCGTTTTCATCAGGTAAGGTAAGCGACAAAGGATTACTTCTTGTCACAGGTATAGCCAATCCAGCACTCCTGGCAGAATACCTCGGGAAAAAAGCGGACGAAATTATTCATCTGTCATTCGGTGACCATCATAACTTTACAATGAATGACATTGAAAAAATCAGCAACATATATAATACCCTCAAATCGCCACTTAAGTATATCATTACTACTGAAAAAGATAGTGTCAGGTTGCGGGAAATTACTAATATTGCAGAACCAATCAGGT
Source organism: Bacteroidales bacterium (assembly GCA_003157055.1). GTDB lineage: Bacteria > Bacteroidota > Bacteroidia > Bacteroidales > VadinHA17 > LD21. The sequence continues at coordinate 2,573 of PMIG01000158.1, forward strand.
CAGTGATTTACTATATTCCGATTGGAATATGGTTTTTAAATGACGACAAGGATGAGTTTGATAATCTGATAGTTGATTATGTTAGAAAAAATAAACGAAACAACAAAATTTCTTAAGGATAAGGGGTTCGCAGATCCT
>PMIG01000271.1 GCA_003157055.1 Bacteroidales bacterium
AGCAGTTGTTAACTCTTTGATCTCAGAATTTTTCATTATTCAAAAATTGAAGATTCAACAAAATCGCGGCTAACAACAAATCTGGTAGTCACAGGCAGTTTTTGAGCTGCCAGACGTAATGCCTCTTTAGCAAGATCGAACGGAACTCCTTCAACCTCGATGATGATGCGCCCTGGTGTGACCGTGGCCACAAATCCTTCAGGAGCACCTTTCCCTTTACCCATACGAACCTCTGCAGGTTTTTTGGTAATTGGTTTATCAGGGAAAATACGAATCCAAATTTGGCCCTGACGCTGCATATGTCGCGTTACCGCAACCCTGGCTGCCTCAATCTGGCGGCCGGTGATCCATGCTGTTTCCAGGCACTTTATACCAAAAGATCCAAACGATAACTGATTTCCGCGTTGTGCGTTTCCTTTAAGTTTGCCCTTTTGTACTCTTCTAAATTTTACTTTTTTCGGCTGTAACATCTTGTTTTGCTTTGTCGATGATTACTTTTTACGTTTTTTAAACCCACCTTTAGCATGATCAGCTGCAGGGCGGTTCGGTCCACGTTGTTGTTGTTGTACAGATTGTCCAACATTCGGCGAGAGGTCACGTTTGCCGTAAATTTCGCCACGGCAGATCCATACCTAAACACCAATCAAACCTGTTTTAGTCAACGCTTCGGCAAGAGCATAATCAATATCGGCTCTAAGCGTGTGCAAAGGTGTTCTTCCATCTTTATACATCTCAGAACGGGCCATTTCGGCGCCATTTAATCGTCCGGAAACCTGAACTTTAATTCCTTCAGCGCCCATACGCATAGTGGAAGCTATTGCCATTTTAATTGCACGACGATAAGAAATTTTACCTTCTACCTGACGGGCAATATTGTTTGATACAATGTTTGCATCCAACTCAGGACGTTTAACTTCAAAAATATTGATTTGAACTTCTTTATTAGTAATTTTCTTTAATTCCTCTTTTAATTTATCTACTTCCTGACCGCCTTTCCCAATTATAATACCAGGACGTGCAGTATTCACAGTAACTGTAATAAGTTTTAAGGTTCTTTCAATTATTATTTTAGAAATACTGGCTTTTGCAAGACGTGCATTTAAATACTCCCTTATTTTAGTATCTTCAACGAGTTTGCTTGCATAATTTCTTCCACCGTACCAGTTTGAATCCCAACCCTTTATTATACCTAATCTGTTACCTATCGGATTTACTTTCTGTCCCATCTGAATTATTTTGATGTGTTTTCAACTTCCTTATTCATACTGTCAAGCACAAGGGTTACATGGTTGGATCTTTTTTTCAGCCTGTATGCTCTTCCCTGAGGTGCTGTCTGAAGTCTCTTGAGAACGCGTCCGCTATCAACATGAACCGTTTTAATAAAAAGGTTGCTTTCTTCAACCCTGACTCCCTCATTCTTTGCCTGCCAGTTGGCAATTGCTGATAATAGAAGCTTCTCCAATCTGCGTGAGGCCTCCTGCGAACTGAACTTAAGGATATCAAGCGCCTTATTCACTTCTTTCCCGTTTATAAGATCAGTAACGAGTCTCATTTTCCGGGGTGAGGTGGGACAGTTACGGAGTACAGCCTGGTACCTTGTCTTGGCTGCCTCTTTTTTCTGTTCCGATGTATTTCTTTTTCTTGAACCCATTTTTGTTATTTTTTCAATGTAAACATTACTGACTATTTGTTGCCTGAGTGACCCCTGAAAGTACGTGTAGGAGCAAATTCTCCAAGCTTATGCCCAACCATATTTTCTGTAATGTAAACAGGGATGAATTTGTTGCCGTTATGAACTGCTATAGTATGTCCGACAAAATCAGGAGATATTACCGATCTTCTTGACCAGGTCTTGATCACTGTTTTCTTCGCGCCCTCATTCATTTCGAGAACTCTCTTCTCGAGCTTAAAATCAATGAAAGGGCCTTTTTTAATGGATCTGCTCATAATATATCAGTTATTTTTTCCTTCTTTCAATAATATGTTTTGCGGAGTACTTCTTCTTATCCCTGGTTTTAAAACCCTTAGCCGGGATACCTTTGCGCGAGCGCGGATGTCCGCCTGATGCTCTTCCTTCGCCACCACCCATCGGGTGATCAACCGGGTTCATAACGACACCTCTGACTCTTGGTCTGCGACCCTGCCAGCGTGAACGGCCGGCTTTTCCGGATCTCTCAAGGTTATGATCGGCATTTGAAACAGTGCCTATGGTTGCGCGGCAGGTAGTCAGGACCAGCCTTGTTTCACCTGAAGGCAGCTTGATTGTGGCATACTTGCCTTCGCGTGCCGAGAGCTGCGCGTATGTTCCGGCGCTGCGTGCCAGTGCTCCGCCTTTCCCCGGCTTCAGTTCAATATTATGGACAATAGTACCGAGAGGGATATCATTAAGGAACATTGTATTTCCGATTTCCGGTGTTGTATCTTTTCCTGACTGAATCTTTTGACCCACCTGAAGTCCGTTCGGAGCAACAATATATCGTTTCTCTCCATCCTCATAAATAACAAGAGCGATCCTCGATGATCTGTTCGGATCGTACTCAATTGTCTTCACTGTTGCCTGCATGCCATCTTTCTCCCTGAGGAAATCGATAACCCTGTACATCT